>CAZJBT010000022.1:0-20530 GCA_964544345.1 uncultured Oscillospiraceae bacterium | reverse complement strand
GAAGACGAGCTTGGTGCGTTTCAGGCGACCTATGTGTCGGTCGATCTGAGCGAAACGCCCCGCGGCGACTACATTGACACCATGTATCACATCTTCCTCTACGACGGCGACCTGCACACTATGGTCGATGTGTTTGGTACGTTCGGCTTTGCGGAGCTGGAAAAGATCGCGGAGGGCTTGACCCTGCGGCAGACCGGGCTGGAAGCGACGGGCAACGACCTCGGCTTCTCGGTCATCGGCGGAGGCCTCGGCTGATCCGAACCCCGCGGGGAACAAACAGCACACACGACACACGGTATTGCACAATACAACCTATCGGTATTGAGAAAACCAGAGCCGGGCAGCCTGTCATGGCCGCCCGGCTGGTTTATTCTTCTCGGTATTCGATGATATCCTCCACCCGGCAGTGCAGGATGCGGCAGAAATCATCGATTTTCTGGGTGCTGATCCCCTGCCCCTTGCGCATGCGGTCGAGCGTGGCCGAGCTGATGCCATGGCGGCGGATGAGCGTGTAAGTGCTCTCGCCGCGGTCTTTCAGCGTTTGCCAGAACGGATCGTATTTTATCATGCCATCACCCTTTTCTCCCTTTCAGGATAGGATGTGCTCTTTTTCTTGACAATAGTCATAAAAATGACTATAATAGGTCTGCCTTAAAAAATGGTAAGGTCATTCGGCCATGATTGACACAGCCGGGCAGGGCTGGTACAATCGAAACGGTTTATCAGAGAAAGAGGAGGGATCACCTTGCAATTTGAGGTCAGGAACCTGTGCAAGAGCTATGGCGAGCACCAGGTGCTCCACGACGTCAGCTTTTCCGTGGATGGCGGCACGGCGCTCGGTCTGCTCGGCCGCAACGGCGCGGGGAAAACGACGACGATCCGCATCATCATGGGCGTGCTCACCGGCTCGGGTGAGGTGCTCGTCGACGGGAGGCTCATCGACCGAAGGCACATCAACTTCGGCTATCTGCCGGAGGAACGCGGCCTGTATCCAAAAAAGAAGATCCTCGACCAGCTCGTCTATTTCGGCGTGCTGCGCGGCATGAGATCGGGCGCGGCGAAAGCATCCGCGCTCAAATGGCTGGAACGGCTGGAGATGGGGGCATACGCTGCCAAACGGCTCGATACGCTCTCCAAAGGAAACCAGCAGAAGATCCAACTCGCCTGCGCGCTGATCTCCGACCCGGAGTTCATCATCCTGGATGAGCCGTTCTCTGGTCTTGACCCGGTCAATGCGATGCTGCTCAAGGATGTGGTCGCCGAGCAGATCGCAGCGGGGCGCATCGTTCTGTTTTCCAGCCACCAGATGAACTACGTCGAGGAGTTCTGCGAGAAGATCGCCATTCTGAACGCAGGCCGCATTGCGGTCGAGGGCAGGATCCGTGACATCAAGCGCGGCTACGACCGCAACCGCCTGATCGTGTCGGCGCAGGAGCCGGAGCAGCTCTCCGCCGCGATCACCGCGCAGCTTGCAGATCTTGCGCTTGACACGGAGATCTGTGAGGGAGACGTGTCCGTCACGCTGCGCTCTGCGGGCGACAAGCTGGCCTTTACAGAGCGTCTTGCGCAGCTCGGCGTGGATTTCGACGGCGTGAGGGTCTATGAGCCGTCGCTGAACGACATCTTCGTGCAATATACGGGAGGTCAGGAATGAAACGGTTTGGTTCGATTTTCCGGTTTGAGTTTATGAATTATGCCCGCAACAAGGCGTTTGTCGCCATTACGCTGGTACTGGTCATCGCGGTCGCCGCAGTGCTGTGCTTTCCGCGCATCAAGGAAGCGGTCGGCGCGGAGAAGACGCCGGAGCCGAGCGCCTCGGACGAGGGTGAGTCGGGCGAGGGTGAGTCGGACGAGCAGAGCCGCATCGCCGTTGCGGGTCTTGCCGACGAGGCGGAGCTTTCGTTCTTTCAAAATGTTCTGCCCGACGCAGCTTTTACCGCCGTGCCCGCATCTGAGGACGCTTTGCGCGACGCGGTCACAGACGGGACATATGACGCAGCCGTCGTGGTGACAGGCGAGCTGTCGTACCGCTACATCGTCAAGAATGTTGAACTGTACGACACGACTGAGGAGCAGCTCTCTGCTGCGATGCTCACGCGCTATCAGGCGTCGGTACTGGCGGGGCTTGGCGCGGAGGAGGCACAGATCACGCAGTTTTTAAGTGCCGGGGTCGACGCCGAGATCGTGCGGGTCGAGGGCGGCAAGGATCAGATGAGCAACTTCTTCTATACGTATATTCTGATCTTTGCGCTGTACATGGTGATCCTGCTCTACGGCCAGTTCGTGGCCTCGGGCGTGGCGAACGAGAAGAGCAGCCGCGCGATGGAGCTGCTGATCACCTCCGCCGAACCGCGCGAGCTGCTGTTCGGCAAGGTGTTTGGTACCGGCTGCGCGGGTCTAATGCAGTTCGTGCTGATCTTCGGCAGCGGCTTTTTGTTCTACCGGCTCAACGCGTCTTATTACACGGATAATTTTATCATCCAGTCGGTTTTCAATATGCCGCTGTCCATGCTGCTGTATGCGTTCTTGTTCCTGGTGCTGGGCTTCTTCCTGTACGCGTTTTTGTACGGTGCGCTCGGTTCGATGGTCAGCCGCCTCGAGCAGCTCAACACAGCGATCATGCCGGTCACGTTCCTGTTTGTGATCGCCTTCTTGATCGTCATGCTCTCCATGAGCGCCGGAGCGGTCGACAGCGTGCTGATGAAGGTGGCGTCTTTCGTCCCGTTCACCTCGCCGATGGCGATGTTTACGCGGCTCGCGATGGATACGGTCGCGCCGTGGGAGATCGTCGTCTCGGTCGTGCTCCTGGTCGCCACGACGATCGGTATCGGTTTCCTGGCGGCGATGCTCTACCGCATGGGCGTTCTGATGTACGGCCAACCGCCGAAGCCGAAGGAGCTGCTTGTCATGCTGCGTGAGAGAAAGCAGCAGAACGCGCGCTGACGGAAAATGCTGACTTGACAAACGAGTCATATCCTGCTATATTATCTTTCACATTCCATGAGGGAGTAGTTCCCGCGCCGCGTTCGGCGCGTTTCAGGTCAACAAGCATGGCCGGTTCAACTGGCCTGGCCTGGATGATGAGAACCAGACTCACGGATAGACACGCGCGGTGTCTGTCCGTGAGTTTTTTTCTTTGTTAAAAGCGTCCAAATCGAGAGATACTGTATCCAGAAAGGAAGATCGGCATGAAGTTCTACAGTGTCAGCGCGGAGGCGTCGCTTGCGGAGGTCTCCAGCCGCCCGGAAGGGCTTACGGCGGAGGAAGCGGAGCGGCGGCTGGGACAATACGGCTCGAACCGGCTGCAAGAGGGGAAAAAGGATCCGGTTTTCAAGCAGCTGCTCCGGCAGATCGCCGACCCGATGATCCTGATCCTGATCGCGGCCGCTATTGTCTCCGGCATCACCGCCGCTTACTCCGGCGAGAGCTTTGCGGACGTCGTCATCATCCTGTTCGTTGTGGTCGTGAACGCGGTGCTCGGCGTCTACCAGGAGAGCAAGGCTGAAAAGGCCATCGAAGCGCTGCAGGAGATGGCGGCGGCGACGAGCCGCGTCCGCCGCAGCGGCAAGGTCGTCACGGTGCGCAGCGAGGAGCTGGTGCCGGGCGACGTCGTGCTGCTCGAGGCCGGCGACGCCGTGCCGGCGGACGGCCGCCTGCTCGAAAGTGCGAGCCTGAAGATCGAGGAGGCCGCGCTGACCGGCGAGAGCGTACCGGTGTCGAAATTCATTGAAGCCATCGGCGCTCCCGGCGTGCCTGACGTGCCGCTCGGCGACAGGAAGAACATGGCCTATATGGGCAGCACCGTCGTCTATGGCCGCGGCAGCATGGTCGTGACCGGTACTGGCATGAATACCGAGATGGGCCGCATCGCCGACGCGCTTGCCCAGACGCAGGAGGGCAAGACGCCGCTCCAGCGCAAGCTGGCTCAGCTCAGTAAGGTCTTGACCGTCATCGTACTCGGCATCTGTGCCGCGATCTTTGCTGTCGGCGTGCTGCGGGCGGGTGAGCTTTCCGGCAGCGTGCTGCTCAATACGTTCATGGTCGCGGTCAGCCTGGCCGTCGCTGCGATCCCGGAGGGGCTGGCGGCCGTCGTGACGATCGTATTGTCCATCGGCGTCACCAATATGAGCCGCCGCAGCGCGATCATCCGTCGCCTGACTGCGGTCGAGACGCTTGGCTGCACGCAGATCATCTGCACCGACAAGACCGGCACGCTGACACAGAACCGCATGACCGTGGTAGAGCGCCGTACGAGCGACGAAGCGCTGCTTGCCCGCGCGTTGGCGCTCTGCTCGGATTCGGAGTGGAACGAGAGCGAGAACCGCGCCGAGGGCGAGCCGACGGAGAATGCGCTCGTCGACTGGGCGGCCAAGATAGGCGTACCGAAGCCGGAGCTGGAGAAAACCGAGCCGCGAGTCGGCGAGCTTCCGTTTGACAGCAGCCGCAAGATGATGAGCACATTCCACCGCACCGCTTCGGGCTTCGTCCAATACACAAAGGGCGCGCCGGACGAGGTGCTCGCCCGCTGCACGAAATATCTTGAGAGCGGCGAGCAGCGTCCGCTGACGGACGAGAAGCGCGCGGAGATCCTGCGCGAGAACGGCGCATTGGCGCAGCAGGCGCTCCGCGTGCTGATGGGCGCGTACCGGGAGATGCCAGAGCTTCCGCCGGAGCCGAATGCGGAGCGTGATGAAGCGGAGCTGTGCTATATTGGCCTGGTCGGCATGATCGACCCAGTGCGGCCGGAGGTCAAGGATGCCATCGACGAGTGCCGCGATGCGGGCATTCGTCCCATCATGATCACAGGCGACCACATCGACACGGCGTCCGCCATCGCGCGGCAGCTCGGCATTCTCACGCCGGATACCGAGGCCGCCTCCGGGGCGCAGCTCGAGCAGATGGACGACGAAGTGTTTGCGCAGCGCTTCCGTTCCATCAGCGTCTACGCGCGTGTCCAGCCGGAGCACAAGACCCGCATCGTCAACGCATGGCGCGCCGCCGGCTATATTACCGCAATGACGGGTGACGGCGTGAATGATGCGCCGTCGATCAAGGCGGCGGATATCGGCGTTGGAATGGGGATCACCGGCACAGATGTGACGAAAAACGTCGCGGATATGGTGCTCGCGGACGACAACTTCGCGACCATTGTCGCCGCGGTCGAGGAGGGTCGCCGCATCTATGACAACATCCGCAGATCCATCCAATTCCTGCTTGGCTCGAACCTGAGCGAGGTGCTCTCGGTCTTTACCGCGACCATGCTCGGCTTTACGATCCTCAAGCCGGTACATCTGCTCTGGATCAACCTGGTCACAGACAGCTTCCCGGCGCTTGCGCTCGGCATGGAGAAGGCGGAGCGCAGCAGCATGCAGCGCCCGCCGCGCAATGCCGCCGACGGCATCTTCTCCGGCGGACTCGGCACGGACGTCGCCTATCAGGGCGTCGTGGTCACATGCCTGACGCTGCTGGCCTATTTTCTCGGCCATTTTATGGAATCCGGCGTCTGGGAGATCGCGTCCTCGCCCGACGGCATGACGATGGCGTTTCTGGCGATGAGCATGGCGGAAATATTCCACTGCTTCAATGTGCGCTCACAGCGCGGCAGCTTGCTGCATATCGGCAGCTCCAACCGCGTGCTGGATCTTGCGGCGCTCGCGAGTCTGCTGTGTACGACGCTCGTCATCTATGTGCCATTCCTGGCGAACGCGTTTGAGTTCGAGCACATCAGCTTGCTTGAGTACGCGGCCGCGCTCGGCCTGGCGTTTTGTGTCATTCCGATCGTCGAGCTGGTCAAGGCCGTCCAGCGTGCCGTCCTGTGCAGAGGAGCAAAATAATTGCAGGCATAGGGGTCGCAGATCCCCATTTGGGGAGCTGCGGCCTCTTGATTTTTCTCGAAAACCGGCTATAATATCAAGGCACCTTGAAATAAAAAAGGAGCCTGAACGATGAGAATGCATGAGGAAGACCGGCTGAACATGGAGCGCCGGGCGTCCGCACAGCCGACAAGCGTCAACGATAAGCTGGTGATCCGCCTGCGGGATCTGAGCCACACCATGCGCGCGCTGTATGAGGGCAAGGGGAGCCAGCGCCGGGTGCTGATCGTGCTGTCGGAGAGCGGCACCATGACGCAGCAGGCTCTGACGAAGCGGCTCGGCATCCAGCCGGGATCTGCCAGCGAGGTGATCGCCAAGCTCGAGAGCGCGGGGCTGATCGCGCGCACGCCGAGCGCGGCCGACCGCCGGACTGCGGATATTGTGCTGACGGAAGAGGGGAAGGCGCTGGCGCAGCAGGCGGTGGAGCAGCGCATCCGGCGGCATGAGGAGATGTTCTCGAGCCTGACGGCGGAGGAAAAAGAGCAGCTCCTCGTTCTGCTCAATAAGGTCGCTGCTGATTGGGAGGAGCGATACCGCGGCGCGCGTGACGCGCGGCCGAACCGCCGGCCTGATCGCAGAGACCGCTTTCCGGAAGATGGCGCAAGCTGCCCGCTTCCCAAGCCGGATCGCCGCCCCTGATCCCAGCATAAAGAGCGCCCATCCCGGTCATGCATTTCTGCAAGACCGGGATGGGCGCTTTTTTGCCATTATGCGCCGCCGTCGAAGCGCGGCGGGCGTTTTTTTCAGAAAGTGTTCAAAAGTGTTCAGAAATGTGTACATTAAGTGGTACTTGGAAAACCACGAGTTCCAACACCGGAAAAGAGACAGATCGTACGTTGGCAGGGTTTACAATAATGGTGGAAGATTAAATTATTTCACTGGTTTGGTATAAGCAGCAAAAAACCGGCAAGCGCCTTTTGGCGCTTGCCGATTTTTGTAACATCAAGATAATAGACGCCAATTCCTTGACATGGCTCTTTGAACCCGCTTTCCCGTATCCTATTTCTTCGATTTTCGCTATTCACTTCCAAAAATCCCGAATGCGCAAATTTAGTGAATCGTGAAGAAGTGATAAGTAAAAATCCCGAATGCATTCGCATTCGGGATTTTTGGTGACCCGCCGGAGATTCGAACTCCGGACACCCTGCTTAAAAGGCAGGTGCTCTGCCAACTGAGCTAGCGGGTCGCAGTGGCAGGGATGGGTGGAGTCGAACCACCGATACGGGAGTCAAAGTCCCGTGCCTTACCGCTTGGCGACACCCCTATACAGAGCGCAAACGCCGCCCGGCAGGAACGGGGAAGAAAATGGGGTGAGTGATCGGAGTCGAACCGACGGCCTCCAGAGCCACAATCTGGCGCTCTAACCAACTGAGCTACACCCACCATATATCAAATTTCACCCGCCCGCCGAGAAGCGCCTTCACGCTGGCACGCCAGGGGGGACTCGAACCCTCGGCCTACTGCTTAGAAGGCAGTTGCTCTATCCAACTGAGCTACTGGCGCATATTGGAGCTGACAAGAATACGGTTGGAGCGGGTGAGGGGAGTCGAACCCCCGTCCCCAGCTTGGAAGGCTGGTGCCCTGGCCGTTGTGCTACACCCGCAGATAGCGGACTTGTCAGCCTTAAAATACTAGCACATCCGGTGGCCAAAGTCAATACAGAATTCCCGTTTTCTCCGCCTCTTTGGCAAAAATCTTCAGTGCCCCGCCTGCTCAAAGCACCTGCAGTACCAGCCCCTTGAGATAGAGCGCATGCTCCGCGCCGAAGCGCGCGGGATGGTCGCGCGACTGTAGTAGCTGCTCCAGCAAGCGCACCTCGCGGCCTGTGTCGGCCGCGGCTTCAGCGGCCATTTGGGAAAAAAGCGTGGGCGTCATAAATTGGCTGCACGAGAAGGTAAAAAGAAAGCCGCCTGGCCGGACGAGCTTCATCGAGCGCAGGTTCAACTCTTTATAGCCGCGGTAGGCGCCTTCAAGCGCGCGGCGGCTCTTGGCAAATGCGGGCGGATCGAGGATCACGACGTCGTACTGCCGGTTTTCCTCACTGTAGCGCTTGACGAGGTCGAACACATTGCCGCAGGTCGTTCTCACTTCGACGCCGTTGAGCGCGGCGTTTTTTCGGGTCAGCGCAAGTGCATCCTCTGACGCGTCGATGGTCTCGACCGAGCTTGCGCCGTAGAGCGCCGCGTGGATGGAGAAGCCGCCCGTGCAGCAGCACAGGTCGAGCACATGCGCGTCTTTGACATAGGGCTTCAGGCGGCCGCGATTTTCTTGCTGGTCGAGAAAGTGACCGGTTTTTTGGCCATTTACCACATCGACGAGCATGCGGGCGTCGTGTTCGAGGATTTCAAGCCGCTCCGGCACGCTGCCGTAGACGCACCGTTTGATCTGTTCCAGCCCCTCTTTTTCGCGCACCGGCACGTCGTCGCGCTCGAAAATGCATGCCGGCCGGTACAACTCCGCCAGAATGTCGACAATGTCTTGCTTCCAGCACTCCATGCCGAGCGCAGTGATCTGAAACGAAAGGCACGAGCCGAACTTGTCGACCGTCAGCCCGGGCAGACCGTCTGACTCGCCAAAGACGACACGGTAGGAATCGGAAAAGCCGAGCGTTTCACGGAATCCCTTTGCCTGCTCCAACCGGCGGCGGAAGAAGCTGCGGTCGATCATCTCGTCCGCGTCGCGGGTCAGGATGCGTACGGTGATGCGCGAGGCCGCGTTGAAATAGCCGCGGGCGACAAAGCGCCTGCGGCTGTCGATCACGTCGACGATACCGCCGTTTTTGCAGCGGTCGTCGATCCAGTCGATCTCGTTATCATAGATCCAAAGTGCGCCGGCGCGCTTTTCGCGCTCCTCGCCGCGCTTGAGACAAACCTGTCCGATCTCCATTCAAATCTCCTTGTCACAGTAGGCGCAGCAGCATTTTCCGCCGATCTGCTTTGTGAGCGGCGGCAGGTACAGCTCGGACTGCGTGATGCACATCTTGTTACGGCACACAGAACCAGAGCCGATCTCGACCGGCTCCGGCTTTTTGCGCCCCTGCTGTGCAAGCAGCGTGAGCAGCGCCATGCGTGCGAACATGCCGTAGCGTGCCTGCTCAAAATAGACCGCGCGCGGGTCGTCGTCGACATCGAGCGTGATCTCGTCGACGCGCGGCAGCGGGTGCATGATCAGAAGCTCCCGCTTCGCGCGTGCGAGCTTGCTACGGGTGAGCACATAGGTGCCCTTGAGCCGGTCGTATTCAAGCGGATCCGTGAAACGCTCGCGCTGGACGCGCGTCATGTAGAGCACGTCGAGCATCGGCAGTGTGGATTCGAGCGATGAGACTTCGTAAAATTTCTGGTTGTGCTCGCGCATGAACTGGCGCATATAGTCCGGCACGGCCAAATCGCGCGGAGAGATCAGATAGAAGGTGGTACCCTCAAATTTTGAGAGCGCCTTGATGAGCGAGTGGACGGTACGGCCGAATTTCAGGTCGCCGCACAGACCTATGTTCAGCCCGCCGAGCCGGCCGTGGAGCTGCGAGATGGTCGTGAGGTCGGCAAGCGTCTGTGTCGGGTGCATGTGACCGCCGTCGCCGGCATTGATGACCGGCACCTCGGAGTAGAGCGAGGCAGCGCGCGCCGCGCCCTCCTTCGGGCTGCGCATAACGATGATGTCGGCATAGGCGCTGACCATCTTGACGGTGTCCTTGAGCCGCTCTCCCTTGGCGGCCGAGGTAGAATTCGGATCGGCAAAGCCGAACACACTGCCGCCAAGGCGGAGCATCGCCGTCTGAAACGAGAAGTTGGTGCGCGTGCTTGGCTCATAGAACAGACTGGCCATCACATGGCCGTGCAGCGTACTGGAGTAGGCGAGTGGGTCGGCGATGATCTGGCTTGCCAGCGCGTAGATCTCGTCCCACTCTTGTGTGGAAAGATCTTCAATATCGATCAGATGCCGCAGCCTCATACAAAAAAGCCTCCAACACGATTTTTGTTATTTTAGCACATTTTTTTTGGTGTTACAACACACAAGCGCAGAAAAACGGCGCCGCAAATATGCGGCGCCGCTTGGCATTACCAACGTTCAAAGTGGACGCGATCCTCCTCGTACCGACCGGTGAAAATATGGGGCGGCTTCGGGCGCTCGGGCGCGTCCGGGTCAGGATGACCGAAGGCGATGACCGAATGCGGGCGGATCGTCTCTGGCAGGGCGAAAAGCTTTGCCTGATTCTCCACGCGATCCATTTCGGGGTAGGTGCCAAGCCAGACTGAGCCGATACCGAGCGCAGTCGCGGCAAGGATCATGTTTTGACCTGCGATCGCGCCGTCGATGATCCAGTAGTCCGGTGCGGGCTTGAATGAGCGCGACAGATCGCCGCAGATCAAGATGCCGACGGCTGCGCCGCGCAGCGGAGCGGCAGGAGGGCCGTTCCCATCTGCGACCTTGTTCAAAAGCTCCTTGTCCCGGATCACGATAAAAGACCAATCGCGCGTCATTGCGCAGGTGGGGCCGCTCATGCCGGCTTCAAGGATCGTGCGCAGATCCTCGTCTGAAATTGGCTGGTCGGTGTAATTTCGAATGCTTTTGCGGGAAAAAATGGCGTCTAACGCGTCCATCTCATGCGCCTCCCTTAAAAATCTACCTTTACTATACCACAATTTTCCGGCATGTGTAAGGGAATTTGTCATGCAAAATATGCGCAGAGCCTTCTTGTTATGCAGAGCCTTCTTGTTATAAAAACCCGCCCTCCAGCGCGCTGCCGGAGGGCGGGGTCTGTGTTTATTTTGCGCCGCCGCGCTCGATCAGCTCGACCGGAGTGCCCCAGGGATCGGCAACGAAGCAGACGCGATCGCCCTCCATCTCGGTCGTAAAGTTGATATGGACATGCAGCGCTTCGATGCGCGCCATCATCTCGTCCATGCTGCTTACCTCAAAGGCGACATGCTTGGTACCGATGACGGTGTTGTCGGAATCGTAGGTCTGATCGAGCTGCCGCGCCTTCGGCGAGCAGAACAGCTCGATCTCAAAATCGCCCAGCCTCACAAATGCGATCTCCATGTTGTCCATAAAGCTGTAGGTATCGCGCGAGACCAGCTCAAAGCCGAGCAGGTCGCGCCACCAGGCGATGGCCTTGTCCATGTTGCCGACGCTGATGCCGACGTGGGTCGGTTTGATGTTCATTCTGTTCACCTCACAGACGCATGGCGGCGTAGAAGCCTTCCTTATTAGCCCACTCGACGGTGCGCGCCCTGACACAGTCGCCGACCTCTGCGAAGTCGTCGGTCAGCCCCATAAAGCTGTCGGCCAGAGCCGTGAGCGGCTTCATGCCGGCGGAGAGCACAATGCCGCTGCAGTGGAGCGTTTCCTCTTTTCCGTCTTTGCTATAGGTGACCTCGCCGGGCTTGACGCCGGTGCAGCGGCTGCCAGTGAGAACGGTCAGTCTCTTCTCGTTGCGGATCTCGACCATCAGCTCGTCGCGGTGGGTCTTGGAGGCGTCGGGCGCGAGAGCGTCCTGCATTTCAAGGATCGTGACCGTCTTGCCGAAGCGGCAAAGGTGCAGCGCGGTCTCGATGCCGATCTGGCCACCGCCGATCAGCACGACGGAATCGCCCAGTGTGTCCTCTTTGCCGTAGGCGTCGATGGCGGGAATGGCCGTCTCCACACCGGGGATCGGCGGAATGAGCGGCTCAGCGCCGACAGCGGCAATGACCGCATCGAAGCCCTTTACCATTTCCGGTGTCGCCTCCGTGTTCAGACGGACTGTTACGTCGGATGCCAGGAGGCGCTGAGCAGCCCAGTTCTTATAGTTTGCCAGCGGGTACTTGAACGAGACGTAGTCCGCGAACGCGAGTTTGCCGCCGAGCTGATCGCTTTTTTCAAAGAGCGTGACGCTGTGGCCGCGGCGCACGGCAGTGATGGCGGCCTGCATACCGGCCGGGCCGCCGCCGATGACCGCGACCGACTTGGCCCGCTCGGGCGCTGGCATGGATTCGATGACGCTCTCCATGCCGACGCGCGGGTTGACCGTGCATTGCAGGTGCTGCTCGTAGTTATCTGAGTCGTGACAGCGCATGCACTTGATGCACGGACGCACCAGCTCCTGGTGGCCGGCGGCGCCCTTCTTGACCCAGTCGGGATCGGCGATAAACGAGCGTGCGGCGCAGACAAAATCGGCTTTTCCCTCGGCGATTATGCGGTCGGCGTCGGCGAGCGAGCCAAAACCGCCGATCGTCGAGATAAAGGCATCGACCTTGCCGGAGCCTTTGATCGCTGCGGCGACATAGGCATTCGGCATCGGCTCGAGGAAGCCGCACGGATGTGTCCAGGTCATCCAGTCGGGATTGTGCATACCGGCGGAAGCCTGGATGATGTCGGCGTTTTCGGAAAGGATTGAGGCGATTTTGATGCCCTCTTCGACGTCGATGCCGCCCTTTTCAAATTCATCGCCGGAGATGCGCACATCGATGATCATGTCCTTGCCGATTGCCGCGCGGATCTCGTCAATGATCATCTTCGGATAGCGGCAGCGCGCCTCGGTCGAGCCGCCGAACTCGTCGGTGCGGGTGTTTGTCAGTGGGGAGAGGAACTGCGCCATCGGGATGGAATGGCCGAAGTGGAGCATGACGCCGTCAAAGCCGGCCTTTTTCAATGCCAGTGCGGCCTTGATGTATTCGTCTTTGAACTTCATCATTTCTTCGACCGGGATCTCGCGGCCGCAGGGAGGCGAGCCCATGATCGAGCAGTTGTCCACGACGGTGTAGCCGTTCGGGAATACACCGATCAGCTCCATGGTGCATTTTGCGCCGTACAAATGGATCTCCTCGACCATGCTGCACAGCGTGTTGGTGTCGTTGAGCTTATTGAGGTTCCAGGAGCAGTGCGTGCCGTCGTCAAACGCGCCGCCGAGCGAGACGCCCGCGCAGGTGACGAGGCCGACACCCGCCTTGGCGCGGTCGACGAAGAAGCGGATGCCCTTGTCGGTCGGATACGGCTGGCCGGACGAGGCGGTGTGGATGGTCGACGGCGCGGAAATCAGGCGGTTTTTCAGCAGATGGCCGGCGACGCGCACCGGCGACATGACGTGCGGATACAGATTTGCCACGTTGCTTCCTCCTTTACAGGCTCGGATCAATGAGGACTTTAAGCTGGCCGCGCTTGTCGGGATTGCCGATGTATTTGGAGACGCATTCGTCGAGCGAGACGACGTCCGTCACCATACCGGGGAAGGAGACCTTGCAGGCGGCGAGCATTTCGAGGTAGATCTCGACCTCCTCCGGGGTGTAGACAAAGGAGAAGTCCAACGTCGGTTCAGAGATCGAGAAGCTGCCCGGAACCAGATTCGACAGCGGCTCCTGAATGGTGCCGATGACCTCGACCATGCCGCCCGGCTTGACGCAGGAGACGCAGTTGGCCAGCGAAATGGGATTGCCGGCGCACTCGAAGACGATGTCGGCGCCGACCTCGCGGCCGAGGATCCGCTTGACCTCGCCGGCAACATCCGGGCACTCTTTGGAGTTGATGAAATAGTCTGCGCCGTAGGTCTTCAGCAGCGGCTCTTTCGACGAGGAGGTGCCGAGCACGATGATCTTGTTCGCACCGGCGGCCTTGAGGAACTGAATGGCGGACAGGCCGATCGGGCCGGTGCCGGAGACGACGACGCTGTCGCCAAGCTTGAAGCCGGACTTGCGCACGCCGTGCAGGGAGACGCAGATGACGTCAAACAGGACTGCATCCTTGAGGTCGACGCCGTCAGGCACCTTGATGAGCATGGTGTGCTTCACGTCGCGCACAAGATAATACTCAGCGTAGCCGCCGTCCGGACCGCCAATGCCAGCGGTATTCGGGAAGCCGTTGATGCAGATGTTGGTCTTGCCCTCACGGCAGGACGGGCACATCTGCTCGCAGGCGGTCGGAGGGCCGCAGAGCAGCTTGTCGCCGACCACAAAGTCGGTCACGCCCTCACCGACCTCGACCACGGTGCCGACGTTCTCATGGCCGAGCACCATCGGCAGCTTCACAAACGGGGGCACCGCTCCGGTACGGTAGAATTCGACATCCGTGCCGCAGATGCCGACGTAGTTGATCTTGACGACGAGTTGGTTGGAGCCGGCTTTTGGAATGGGACGCTCCTCGATGCGGATGTCCTCCTTGCCGTAGAATGCGCCGACTTTCATCGTGTTTGCCATTGAAATACCTCCTGTTTTTTCGTGATAGATGCTGAATTCCCGGTTATGAATGATCGCGCGGGCAGAGCACCGGCGCTCCGCCCGGCGGGTCATTTTTGTTCAGAGCGCGGAGAAGAAAGAGAAAACAGCTAAAAATTCCGTAAAGATAACCAATATTATTATAGCATGAATGGTCTTCGTGTGAAATACCAAAAACAGAGCGCATTTATAACTGAATGGAACCAATTGCTTTTCCCGCGCCGATATGTTACAGTGGGGCGGAAGGACGGCGATGATATGAATCTGACACGGCTGCAGTATTTTATTGAGGTGGCGCGCAGCGGGAGCTTTTCTAAGGCCGCGCAGCAATTGTACACGTCACAGCCCAATTTGTCGAAGCAGATCGCGGCGTTTGAACGTGAGACGGGGCTAAAGCTGTTTCAGCGGACAACGCGTTCGGTCAAGCTGACGGCGGCAGGGCAGTATCTGTTCGACCATTTGCAGACGGTTCCGACTCAGATCCAGGACGCGCTGCGGCAGGCCGCCCGCTTAGGCCACGCCGAACAGCGGCGCATCTGTATCGGCGTGCTTGAGGGGCAGGAGGTCAACCCGCGCCTGCGCAGGTGCTTGGCAGAGATCGAGCAGTGCTATCCTGACCTGCGCGTTGACCTTGAGCGCAACTCATTCCAGAATCTGCGCAGCGGGCTGACCAATCTGTATTACGACCTGATCATCACGCTGGAATTCGATGTGGAGCGCACGCCGGAGTACCGCTGGGCGACATTCCTGCACCAGCCGGTCGCCATTGCGATCCATGCCGACAACCCCAAGTCCGGCTGGCCGCAGCTTACAATGGAGGCGCTCGCCGACGAGGATTTCGTCGTCATCTCGCCGGAGGAATCCCCGCGCGGCTTTCAGCGCATGATGGAGCAGTGCGCGGAAGCTGGTTTTGTTCCCAGGATCGTCCGCCAGCCGCGCTCACTCGAGTCGGTGCTGCTGTGTGTTGAGGCTGGCATGGGTGTTGCGCTGCTCGACCCGAATGTGCATTTGGAATCGCGCAATGTTGTACGCACCTCGCCGCTGCCGGGCAGCCACAACGACGTCGTGCTGATCGGGATGGCTGCCAATATGACGCCGGAGCTTGAGGTGATACTCCGGATCCTGAGCGAACCGGAGGAAGGAGGAGTGGAACGCTTATGATTTTGACTACGCTGGGCTATATCGAGCGCGATGGAAAGTATCTGATGCTTCATCGCGTCAAAAAGGAGCATGACGTCAATCGGGATAAATGGATCGGCGTTGGCGGCAAGCTGCTCGAGGGTGAAAGCCCGGACGAGTGCATGTGCCGCGAGGCGCTCGAGGAGACGGGGCTGCATTTGATCGCGCCGCGCTTCCGCGGCGTCGTGACCTTCTCGGCCGAGGGATGGGAGCCGGAGCAGATGTACCTGTTCACCTGCGATACGTATACCGGCAAGCTGATCGACTGTGATGAGGGAACGCTCGAATGGGTCGACAAAAAGGCGGTCTGCGACCTTCCCATCTGGGAGGGCGATAAGATTTTCCTTCGCCTGCTCGAACGCGACGCACCCGCGTTTCTCCTGACTCTCCGCTACCGCGGCGATGAGCTGGTGGAGGCGGTGTTGAACGGAGAGAAAATCGTATAAAAACGGTGACACAGCTTTCCTGTGTCACCGTTTTTGCGGTCGTCAGATGAAATGAAGCGCCCTGGCTTGATGTGTCAGCTCGTCGCGCTCGTCAGGGTGTGCCAGGGAGATCAGCGCGCGGGCGCGCTCGGAAATACTGCGCCCTTTAAGTTGTGCCGTTCCGTATTCCGTCACGATATAGTCCACATAATTGCGCGGAGTCGTTACGATGGCGCCGGGCGTGAGCGTGGCCTTGATCTTGCTTTGTCCCTTTGCGGTGCGGGAGGGAAAAGCAAGAATACTCCGGCCGTTTTTGGAACGGTAGGCGCCATAGGCAAAGCAGAAGCCCCCGCCGGAGCCGGAAATCTGCATTGGCCCGATCGATTCGGCGCAGACCTGACCGGTGAGGTCGATCTCAACGAGCGTGTTGATGGAAACCATGTTGTCCTGCCGCACGATCTGGAACGGATCGACCACTTCAAATCCGGATCGCAGAACACAGTCGCTGCGGCTCTGCAAAAACGGGTATAATTCCTTGATGCCCTCGGCAAAGGCGCAGACGTGCAGCCCCTTATCAAGGCTTTTGCGGGATCCGGTGATGACGCCGGCCTGGATCAGCTCCATCATGGACGTAGTGAACATCTCCGAATGAATGCCAAGCTCATGCTTGTCCTTCAAAAACGTTCCGACGGCGTTGGGAATGCCGCCGATACCGAGCTGGATCGTGTCGCCGTCGTGCACGAACGCGGCGACCTGTTCGCCGATCTTCTGCTCAAGGCGTGTTGGCTCTGCGTTTGGCACGATATACTCCGGCCGGTCAACCTCGACGAGCATCGAGACATCGCGTATGGGAATGGCGACTGCGCCGTGCATATGCTTCAGGTTTGGGTTGACTTCGAGAAGAATGGTTTTGCGCTGTGCGATAGCGTCAAGCACGCCTAGTCCATCGGCGGCGTGATTCATCGGAACGTGAAAGTTGCCATTTTCATCCATTGGCGTTACGGCTGCAATGCAGATATTGGCCGGATGGCCGGAAACGGCCACCGTAAAATAGCTTTGCAGATCGGTTGGCACGTAGTCGACCAGCCCGAGCGGCAGGGAATTGCGGTAAAACGTGGGGTCGAAGAAATAGGTGTACATTTCGATATGCCCCTTCATGGCCGGATCGATCATAAACGGGTAAACGCCGCTGCGCCCTTTCCAGACCCGCACATCCACGTCTGGCGCGATCTCATGCAGATGAGAGAGAATCTCCGTCGGCTCAGAGTAGTTGTTGGTTGTAAAGATCACATCACCGGAACGAATTGTGGTGAGAAGCTCTGGAATCGTCCGTTTTTTCTCCTGATATAGCGCTTGATAGTCGGTCATGTCGGTTCGCCCCTTTCTGATTCCATGATATCGGAAAAAGCGGAAAAAGAGAATGCGCAAGTCCGTATGGCTGATGCTGGATTTATGCGCTGGACACATAAATCCGCTTGCGCATGGTGTCGCAGCGTGGTATGCTGGAGCGGGAGGCGAGGATATGGAGATCCGACAGCTTCGCTATTTTATTGCCGTGGCGGACACATTGAATTTCAGCCGTGCGGCTGAAAGCGTGTATTTATCGCAGTCGGCGCTGTCACGCCAGATCATGGAGCTTGAGCAGGAGGTGGGGCTGCCGCTGTTTCGCCGCAGCACGCGGAAGGTCGAGCTAACTGCCGCGGGTCGGGCGCTGCAGACCAACGCGAAGGAACTGATTTCCCGCTGGGAGAAAATACTGCCGGAGGTACATGCGCAATCGACTGAGAAGCTGTGTACGCTGACACTGACAATCGGTGTGGATGCGCGCGTTGACGCATCCCGATCGCCGCCGCTGTGTTCTCTCGCTGCTGTATGAGCTGCGGCGGGAATATGTGGGCGCGCGGGTACTGGTGCGAAGCGACTCGTACCAGAACATGACAAGGAGCCTTTCTGACCGAACGCTTGACTGCGCGCTGGTACTGGATCGCGAGCTGGAGCTGCGAGCCGATCTGGAACAGCAAACCTATGGACATGAGGAGATGGTGCTGGTGTTCCGCAGCGCCAACCGGCATCACGATGGCGACCATGCCGATGTGATTGCGAACTGCGGCTTGATCCTGATGGACAAAGAGCCGCAGGGGCTGTACCACATCATCCGGATTTTGAACGACCTGCATCTGGAGCCGCAGATCCGCTTCTGCGAGAGCCTTACGGATATGACGATGACAGTCGAAACCGGTGAGAGCGCCGCGATTTTACCAGAGTCGGTGGTGGCAAAGCTGGATAATCCCTCGCTTCAGGTGCTGCGCTTACCCAGCGAGTATGCAAAGCTGCATTGGATGCGGCTGTGGCAGAAGGGGCAGATCAATCCGCTTTTGGAAGCGCTGCGAAGCCGCCTTGCGCAGGCATTATGATGAAAACGCTCGTCCGCAGAAGCGGACGAGCGTTTCCTTATTTGAAGTATTCCACAGCGGACTCAAACAGCTTCATGTCATATTCGCCTGGGACATTCCGGTACAGGCCGGTTCCGATGCGCTCGGAGTGCCCCATCTTGCCGAGGACGCGGCCATCCGGCGAGGTGATGCCCTCGATCGCAAAGGCCGAGTCGTTCGGGTTGAACGCGACATCGCAGGTCGGCATGCCCGCAAGGTCGACATATTGTGTTGCGAGCTGGCCATTTGCCGCAAGCTGTTCGATCAGTGCCTCAGACGCGAGGAAGCGACCTTCGCCATGCGAGATCGGGACGGTGTAGATCTCGCCTGGCTTCGTGTTCATCAGCCACGGCGACTTGTTTGACGCTACACGCGTGCGTGTGAGCTTCGACTGGTGGCGGCCGATGGTGTTGAAGGTCAGCGTCGGACAGCTTTCATCGGTGTCGATGATCTCTCCGTAGGGAACGAGCCCGAGCTTGATGAGCGCCTGGAAGCCGTTGCAGATGCCGGCCATCAGGCCGTCACGCTGGCGGAGCAGGTCGTTGACCGCGTCCTTGACTGCGCCGTTACGGAAGAAGGCCGTGATGAACTTGCCGGAGCCGTCCGGCTCGTCGCCGCCGGAAAAGCCGCCGGGGATAAAGACCATCTGCGTGGTTCGAAGCTGCGCGGCGAAGTAGTCCACAGACTCGCGTACCGCGTCCGGCGTCAGGTTGCGGACGACGATGATCTCTGGTTCTGCGCCGGCGCGCGCCAACGCCTTCGCGGTGTCGTATTCGCAGTTGGTACCGGGGAAGACCGGGATGAGCACCTTCGGCTTCGCGCAGCGTGCCTTCGGCTTTAGCCAGGAGACAGCTTCGGTCGTGAAAGCCGGGATCTCGTGCGGAGCTTGGACAATGTTGCAGGGATAGACCGGCTCGAGCTTGCTCTCATAGCGATCCCGGAGCGTGGAAAGCGAGCAGACCTCGCCGCAGCCGGCGATCGTATCCTCTGTGGTCGTTACACCGAGCGGCGTGCCGGGCGCCTCTCCGTCGTCGGTCAGCTCGAGAACGAGCGAGCCATAGGCATAGGAGAACAGGTCGGACAAGCTGAGCGCATTATCAAAGCGGAAGCCGACGCGGTTGCCAAGTGTCATTTTGAACACGGCCTCAAACACGCCGCCAAAGCCGGGCGTATACGCCGCGGCGACACGTCCTTCGCGCATCAGTGCGGTGGCCTGCGCAAAGACGGCGAGCTGCGACGCACGCTCCGGAAGCCCCTGCCCGTTCCGTGCCGGGCGAAGCCATACGACCTTATGGCCCGCGGCCTTGAACTCCGGAGAAACAACGCTGGAGAGCTTGCCTGTGGTCACGGCGAAGGAGATGAGCGTAGGCGGCACATCGAGGTGCTCGAAGGTGCCGGACATGGAGTCCTTGCCGCCAATGGCCGCAACACCGAGGTCGAGCTGGGCTTCAAACGCGCCGAGCAGGGCGCTCAGCGGCTGACTCCAGCGTTCGGGGGAATTTCCTGGCTTGGCAAAATATTCTTGGAAGCTCAAATACACGTCCTCAAATGATGCGCCGGCTGCGACGAGCTTCGCACACGATTCCACGACGGCGAGATACGCGCCATGGTACGGACTTTCGCTCGTCAGGTACGGGTTGAAGCCCCAGGACATGAATGAGACGGTGTCCGTATCGCCGGTCTCGCGGGAGATCTTATGCACCATCGCCTGGATCGGCGTCTGCTGGTGGGTGCCGCCGAACGGCATGAGCACGGTGTCCGCGCCGATGGTGGAGTCGAAGCGCTCGGACAGGCCGCGCTTCGAGCAGACGTTCAGGTCGGCGACCAGCGCTTCTGCGCCTGCGGCGAACGAATCCGGGATCGGCTTTGCCCAAGCCTTCGGCGCGGCGGTCTCAATGGTGATGTGCTTCTCCGCGCCGTTGGAGTTCAGAAACTCGCGCGAAATATCCACAATGGTCGCGCCGTTCCAGTGCATGACGAGCCGGCCCGTGTCGGTCACGCGGGCGATGATGGTAGCTTCAATGTTCTCCTTCGCGGCGAGTGCGCAGAAGCTGTCCGCGTCCTCCGCAGCGACGACGACTGCCATGCGCTCCTGCGATTCGGAGATGGCAAGCTCAGTGCCGTCGAGCCCCTCGTATTTCTTCGGAACGGTGTTTAGATCGATGTCCAGGCTGTCGGCCAGCTCGCCGACGGCGACGGACACACCGCCTGCGCCGAAGTCATTGCAGCGCTTGATGCGGCGGGATGCTTCCGGATTGCGGAACAGGCGCTGGAGCTTGCGCTCCTCCGGCGCGTTGCCCTTCTGCACCTCCGCGCCGCACTCCTCGAGCGACTCGAGCGTGTGCGATTTCGACGAGCCGGTCGCGCCGCCGCAGCCGTCGCGGCCAGTGCGGCCGCCGAGCAGGATCACGACGTCGCCCGGCACAGGCGTTTCG
>CAZJBT010000021.1:0-20961 GCA_964544345.1 uncultured Oscillospiraceae bacterium | reverse complement strand
CCCGAAGGATTTGGAGAGATGTTTAACGTCGATCACTTTGACGCAGCCTCCTTTCGAGCCGGCCGAGCAGCCAGGTGAAGATCATGACAAGGATGAGATAGATCACGGCGGTGCCGATCAGCGGGAACATCTGCTCGAAGGTGCGGTTCATAATGCCCTCAGCCGCATAGAGCAGCTCCTTGCCGCCGATGACGGTGATGAGCGAGGTGTCCTTGAGCAGGATGATGAACTCATTGCCAAGCGAGGGCAGCACGGCCTTGAACGCCTGCGGTACCACGATAAAGCGCATCGTGTCGAGGTACGACAGCCCCAGGCTGCGCCCGGCCTCCATCTGGCCGCCGTCGAGCGACATCAGGCCGCCGCGGATGATCTCCGACACGTACGCGCCCGAGTTGATGCCAAGTGTCAGCGCGCCGACCATCGTAAAGTTGCGGCTGCTCTTGAAGACGATCAAGCCCATAATGAGAAGCTGCACCATCATCGGCGTGCCGCGGATGACGGTCACATAGACCTTACAGATCACGTTGAGAATACCCAGAATGGGATTGTGACGCCCGAGGCGCTGCTGGTCGTGCGCGGTGCGGAGCATCGCAACAATCACGCCGAGCACGATGCCGAGCGCAAGCGCCATCGCGGTGACGAGCAGCGTGGTGCCAACGCCATCGAGATATTGCTTCCAACGATCAGCTTCAATAAACGCCTGGTAGAACTTGACGAAGAAGTTCTGCCAAAAGCTCAGCTCGCCGCCGGACACACCGATGCTTTTCCACTGTGTATAGAGCTGTGCCAAATCCATGCGCATTTCCCCCCTCTGCCGGTACGGAGAAAAAGGACGGCCGCAAGCCGCCCTTTTTCTCCTGTTTCCGGCGATGCTGCCGCGGTGATCACTCCGCGGAGATGTACTTATCGATGATCGACTGCACCGTGCCGTCCTCCTGCAGCTCCTTGAGCGCGGTATTGATCGCGTCAAGCAGGGCGGCGTTGCTCTTGTCCACGCCGATGGCATAGTTCTCAACGACATACTCGGTGTCGAGGATGGTCAGACCCGGGTTGGCGTCGACGAACGACTGCGCCGGGGCGGAGTCGATAACGACGCAGTCGACCTGGCCGTTGATCAGCGCCTGCACAGCGGTGATGCCGTTGTCATAGGCGGTGACATGGTCGTCGCCATAGTCGTCGGTGCAGTAGATGTTGCCGGTCGTGCCGCGCTGGGTGCCGATCATCTGGTCGCCCAGGTTGTCGATCGTGACGTCGGAGCCTTCCTTGACGATAACGACCTGTACGCCGGTCGAGTACGACTCGGAGAAGTTCATAACGAGCAGACGATCGTCAGTGACGGTGACACCGGCCAGGACGATATCGCTCCGGCCGTTCTGCACCGCCATCAGCGCCGCGTCGAAGTCCATGTCGTCGATCTGCAGCTCAAGGCCGAGCTTGGCGGCGATCGCCTCGGCGATCTCGACGTCGATGCCCTCAAAGCCGCCGTCGTCGGTGGTCATTTCATACGGCGGGAACGCCGCGTTGGTGGACATGGTGAGCTTGCCCGCGTTGACCGTGGTGAACTCAGCCGCGGCGCTGTCGCCCTCGGCCGGGTCTGTGCTCTCCGGCTCGCTGCCGTCCTCAGCCGGGTCTGTGCTCTCCGGCTCGCTGCCGTTCTCAGCCGGAGTCTCGTCCTCGTCGGCGGTATCGCCGCCGGCGTCAGACGGCGCGGACGTGTCCGCGAAGTCGGTCTGGCCGGTCGTATCGTCGGACGAGCCGCATGCAGCAAGCGCAAATACAAGCGCAAGCGCAAGGATCAGTGCAAGGATCTTTTTCATACGTCTTTCCTCCATATTCGGATGTACGGCCCTATGCGGCCGTGTTTTGATACCAGTAAAGTAGCACCCGGATATTTATTTGTCAACGGCTCACGCGCAGATTTGGATATTCCCCCGAAAATATACGATATTTTTCCGGTTTGCTTGGATATTTTCTTTGTCCTGATATTCATTTATGCATAAAAAGCGAATATTCTATCTCAGCTTTTCCCGCTTTCCTTTCGTGTCGTAATTTGCTATACTATTAAAATCTAATCAGTCTGAAATAAAAGGAGCGTGCGCCATGGACGGCTTTCTCCCGATCTCCCGGCAGGACATGTTGGATCGCGGCTGGGAGCAATGCGACTTCGTCTACCTGATCGGCGACGCATACGTCGACCATCCCTCGTTCGGCCATGCCATCATCAGCCGCGTGCTCGAGTCCGCGGGCTACAAGGTCGGCATCATTTCCCAGCCGGACTGGAAGGATCCAAGCTCCGTCACGGCGCTCGGCCGCCCGCGGCTCGGCTTTCTCGTCATGGGCGGCAACATGGACTCGATGGTCAACCACTACTCCGTCTCCAAAAAGCGCCGCAAACAGGATGCTTACACGCCCGGCGGCGTGATGGGTAAGCGGCCGGACTACTGCACCATCGTCTACTGCAATCTGATCCGCCGTACCTACCGCGATGTACCGATCATCGTCGGCGGCATCGAGGCCAGCCTGCGGCGGCTCGCGCACTATGATTACTGGTCGAACCGCCTCAAACGCTCGCTGCTGCTCGACGCGCAGGCCGACCTGCTCATCTACGGTATGGGCGAGCGCGCGATCGTCGAGGTCGCCGACGCGCTCAACTCCGGTCTCGCAGCGGAGGATATCACGTTCATCGATGGCACCGTGTTCAAGACAAGGCAGCCGGACGACGCGGCAGCGTCCATTACGCTGCCGTCCTACGACGCGCTGTGCAGCGAAAAGGCCAACTATGCGCGCAGCTTCTACACGCAGTACTGCAACACGGATCCCTTTACCGCGAAGCGGCTCATCGAGCCGTACGGCGAACACGAATTTGTCGTGCAGAATCCGCCGCAGAAGCCGCTCAGCCAGCAGGAGATGGATCGCGTCTACGCGCTGCCGTATATGCGGACGTACCACCCGAGCTACGAAGCGCTCGGCGGCGTGCCGGCCATCGAGGAGATCAAGTTCAGCCTGATCTCCAACCGCGGCTGCTTCGGCGGGTGCAGCTTCTGCGCGCTGACCTTCCACCAGGGACGGATCGTCCAGACGCGCAGCCACGCGTCGATTTTGGCTGAGGCGCGCCAGATGGTCTGGGAGCCGGACTTCAAGGGATACATCCACGACGTCGGCGGCCCGACCGCCAACTTCCGCCATCCGGCCTGTGAAAAGCAGCTCAAGCACGGCGTGTGCATGAACCGCCAGTGCCTGTTCCCGACGCCGTGCAGGAATATGACGGTCGATCACTCGGACTATCTCGAGCTGCTGCGCGAGCTGCGCAGCCTCCCAAACGTCAAAAAGGTGTTTATCCGCAGCGGCATCCGCTTCGACTATCTGCTCGCCGACCGGGACGATACGTTCTTCCGCGAGCTGGTCGAGCACCATGTCTCCGGCCAGCTCAAGGTCGCGCCCGAGCACATCGCCGACCCCGTGCTCGAGATGATGGGCAAGCCCCGCAACGCGGTCTTCGAGCGCTTCGTAAAAAAGTACGAGCAGATCAACCGTGAATGCGGGAAAAAGCAGTTCCTCGTGCCGTACCTGATGTCGTCGCACCCCGGCTCGACGCTCAAGGAGGCCATCGCCCTCGCAGAATACCTGCGCGACACCGGCCACAGCCCCGAGCAGGTGCAGGACTTTTATCCCACCCCTTCGACCATTTCGACGGTCATGTATTACACCGGGCTTGACCCGCGTACAATGAAGCCGGTCTACGTGCCGACCAATCCGCATGAGAAAGCGATGCAGCGTGCGCTGATCCAGTACCGCAACCCGAAAAACTACCATCTGGTACATGAAGCGCTGGTGAAGGCAGGACGCACCGATCTCATCGGCTATGACAAGAACTGTCTGATCCGGCCGCGCAGCGGCGCGGGGCGCCCGTCCGGTGTGAAGCCGCCCGTGCAGGCCAGCGGCGCAAAACCCGCCGCAGCGAGGAAAAAGCGCGGCGAGGGCTGGGTCAAGCCAAAGCCCAAGCCCGGCGCACGCAAGAAGCGCTGACCCCCCCTGCGCAGAGAAAGAGAGAGAAATACGCCACATGCAAACGAAAACCGACTATCAAAAAGCCGTTCGGCTGTTCACGTTCGTCATCATCCTGACAAGCGCCGCGGGCGCGCTCTCAAGCTCCATCTACTCAAACTATTTCAAAGAGGTCTACCACGTCACTTCCGTGCAGCGCGGCTTTCTTGAGCTGCCGCGCGAGCTGCCGGGCGTTTTGTGCATGCTCGTCGTGTCTGCGCTGACCATGCTGACCGACGTCACCATCGGCGTCATTGCGCAGTTCCTGTGCTGCATCGGCCTGGTCGTCATGGGCGCGATGTCGCCCAGCTATGGAGTAATGATGATTTTCCTGTTTGTCCACTCGCTCGGCCAGCATCTGTTCATGCCGATCAACGACGCGATCTCGCTCTCGCTCGGACGCGCGGGCGAGACCGGCGCGGTCGCGGGCCGGATCAAAAGCCGCGGCACCTTTGCCGCCATGATCGCCGCCGCCATCGTCTTTGTCGGCTTCCGCACCGGCTTTTTCAGCTTCCAGACGCCAGTCATTCTCTCGTTTATGATCGCCGCCGGGCTGTTTTTCATCGCGGCGCTGCTGATGCTGAAGCTGCGTCCCGTCGCGCCGCCGCAGCCCGCGCGCACGCGCCACAGCATCATCGTCCGCAGGCAGTACATCCCCTACTACCTCGTGACGCTGGCATTCGGCTGCCAAAAGCGCATTCGCCTGGTCTACGGCCCGTGGCTGGTCGTCGAGCTGCTCGGGCGCGGCGCGGATACGACCTCGCTGCTCGCGATCGTCTCCGGGCTGGCCGCGTCGCTCGTCGTGCCGCAGCTTGGCAAGCTGCTCGACCGCAAGGGCGTCCGCAAAACGCTCGTCTTTGAGGGCATATACATCGCGGTCGCGTTTTCCGCGCTCGGGGTGATGGCCTGGTCTTTCTCCACCGGGCGCATCGCGGGCAGCGGCTTCTGGCTGATCCTGACCTATGTGCTCTATATTCTCGGCGATCTGATGCAGCAGTTCAACATGGTACACTCGTACCTGATGCGGCACATCGCCGTCGACCCGGCGGAAGTGACGCAGTGCCTGTCGGTCGGGCTGTCGTTCGACCATGTGCTGGCTGTCGTCGCGTCGTATCTGTTCGGCCTGGTCTGGGCCGCCTGGGGTCCGCAGTGGGTGTTCTTCCTCGCCGCCGCCTGCTCGCTCATTTTGTTCGGCGCCGCCGCGCTGCTGAAGCCGGAACGGGACAAGACGTAAAAAGAGGCTGCTGCAACCCCTGCAGCAGCCTCTTTTTAAGATACCTCGCACCCGCCCCACTCGACGACCGTGAAGCCGTCGCGGGCGAAGCCGGTGAAGCGTTCGGGTTCCGTCACCTCGATCGGCTCATCGAGCGCCTGCCAGGCCATGAACACGCGGAGCAGGCTGTCCGCTTCCTGGTCATTCGTTTCCCAGCTTCTCCGGTCGGTGCAGCCGGCCAGAAGGATCGCAGGCAGCACACAGGCCAGCAAGATCGAAAGAATTTGTCTTTTCATCGCACGCTCCTCCTTTTTCTTTTCCTCCCTATAAGAAAAGACAGCTTTGAACGAAAAAAGTTCCGCCCAGTCCGAAAAAACGGGCGGGCGGAACGCTTTTTTATGCATGTGCGGGCAGGCGGCCGGCGCGCATGGCGGCGATCTTGCGCAGCTCGCGGCCGACGACGATCGCGCCGATGGCCGAGCTGATGATATCCGCGACCGGCATCGCGCCGACCACGCCGTCCACGCCGACGATCAGCGGCAGGATCAGCACCGCCGGCAGCAGCGCGAGCACCTGGCGCGTCAAGCTCATCAGGATCGCAGGGCGCGGCTTGCCGATGGCCTGGAACAGATTCGCGCCGATCATACTGATCGGGACGATCGGCAGCGTCACATTGTAGATGCGCATCGTCTTGGCGTAGATGGAGAGATACTGCGGATCCGCGCCGAAAATGGACGAGAGTCCCTCCGCCCAGATCAGCATGATCGCCCAGCCGGCGAGCGCCATGAGCGTGACAGAGATCATCGCCCATTTAAATGTATGCAGCACGCGGTCGTACTTCTGCGCGCCGTAGTTGTAGCCGAGGATCGGCTGCACGGCCTGCTGCATGCCGACGATCGGCATCATAAATAGGAGGCCGATGGAAAGCGTCACGCCGATGGAGGCGATATAGATATCGCCCTCGAGCGAGGTCGCGGCGTAGATACCCAGGCTTGCCAGCATGACCGTCTGTGTGATGGCGCCGGTGAGCTGGCTGATGAACGACGAGGCGCCGAGCGCACAGGTCGTCTTTGTGACGTCGGCGCGCAGGCGCAGCTCAGACACGCGCAGCTTGATCGTGCTGCGTTTTGACAGCGTAAAATAATAGAGGATCAGGCAGCCCGAGATGACCTGCGCGAACACGGTCGCGATGGCCGCGCCGGCAATGCCCCAGTGGAACACGCCGATCATGATGGGATCGAGCACGATGTTGATGAGGCAGCCCGAGATCGTGCAGGCCATCATATATTTCGGCTTGCCGTCGGTTCGAATGAACATTCCCATACCGGATGTGATGGCCTCAAAGAAGCCGCCGACCAGAATGATGCGCACATACGGCAGCGCGTACGGCTCCGCATCGGCGCTGCAGCCGAGCACGCCGAGCAGCGGGTGGATGAAGATCAGCCCGAGCGCCGAGAGCGTCAGCGTGATGATCGTGATAAGCAGGAAGGAATTGTTCAATATCCCCTCCGCCTCCTTGTGCTTGCCCTCGCCGAGACGCAGTGCGAGCAGCGCGTTGCCGCCCGCGCCGATCAAGATCGCAAACGCCGTCATGATGCGCATGACCGGGTTGGCGACCGTCGTCGCCGTGATGCCTAGGTCGCCGATCATGTTGCCGACAAAAATCTTATCGACCATGTTGTATGCGCTGCTGACCAGATTCATCAGGATCGCGGGAACGGCAAACTGCACGAGCAGCTTGCCGACGCGCTCCGTTCCCATCAGCGCAGCGCGTGCCTCGGTGGAGGCCGCCGCCGGGGATTGTGACATAGACTTACACCTGCTTTTGCTTTGTAGTTTAAGTGGTTATAGTCTACAACAAAACCCGTTAACATACAAGTGGTTTTTACAGATATGGCTTCATTTGCTCGATATTGGCCAGCTCCGTCTCGAGCAGCCGGCGCGCGAGCGTCGCGGTCTGGAGATCGTCGCCGCGGTACGCGCGGAGGTTGCGCAGGCTCTTGACCATGCCCTTCGTGTTGCCCTCGATCATCATTCCCGCGATGCGCGAGCACGAGCCGCCGAACGCCGTCCGCGCCCGCGCAAGCCACTGCGCGCTGCGCCGCGCCGCCTCGGGCAGATCCTTTTTTACGCCGCCGCGCCGGTCGAGCAAGCTCTTCGCCTCGGTCTGGATCTTGTTATATTCGGCGAGCTGACCCTGCAGCGCCATGCGGAAGTCTCCGTCGTCCGTGCGCCCGATCACTGCGAGAATGCCCGCGCATCCCATCTGCGCGCTGCGCGAGATCGAGTTCAGCAGTTCACATTCCTGCATCATATCACTCCTTTTCACATAGTATATACCGCGAACCGCCGCGCAATACATTTGACTTTTCTGCGGGCTGCTCTATAATATACGTATCCAAATGAAAAAAAGGGGAGCTTTGCAGTGCATTACACCATGACAATCGCGGGGCTTCAGCGCGACCTCCCGATCTGTCCGCTGAACGATTCTGTTTCCATCGGCGCTTTTGTGATCTTCGGCGACGTGGAGCTGACAGTAGCCGCGGCCGGCGCGCTGCTCAAAAAAGCGCCGGAATACGACTATCTGCTCACCGCTGAGGCCAAAGGCATCCCGCTCATCCATGAAATGGCGCGCCAGTCCGGGCAAAACAAATATTTTCTCGCACGCAAAGGTGCGAAGCTGTACATGACCGGCGTGTTTGAGGTCGCAGTGCAGTCGATCACGACCGCCAGGACACAGCACCTGTATTTGGACGCCGCTGACGCCGAGCTGATGCGCGGCAAGCGCATCCTCATCGTCGACGACGTGATCTCGACCGGCGAATCCCTCGCGGCGCTCGAAGCGCTCGTGGAGAAGGCCGGCGGCCTCATCGCAGGCCGCATGGCCATCCTGGCCGAGGGCGACGCACAGACGCGCAGCGACATCCTCTATCTCGAAAAGCTGCCGCTGTTTCACCCGGACGGCACGCCCATCGAATGATCCGCCCCACCGCTTTGAAAGGAGCAACACAAATGGAACCGGCCTTCCACACCCAGCTTCCGCAGCTCGTCCGGCGCATCGCCAAGAACTACGAGGCGGAGGAGATCTTTTTCACCAAGCCCGGCCTGACGTTTCCGAACCGCTCTGTCATCACGAGCATCATCCGCGGACTGCGCCGGCTGATGTTTCCCGGTTACTTCGGCAGCGAAAATCTCGACGGCTCCAGCCCGGACTACTTCATCGGCAGTACGCTCACGGAGCTGAAAACCGCGCTGCACGGACAGCTCTGTGCCGCGCTGAGCTATCAGGCTCCCGACGCGCGCACGCCCGAGGAGATCGAGCGGCGCGCCGAGGAGATCTGCGTGCAGTTCTTTGACCGGCTGCCCGATATCCAGAACCTGCTGCTCAAGGACGTACAGGCCGCCTTCGACGGCGACCCCGCCGCGCAGAGCAAGGAGGAGGTCATCTTCTCCTACCCCGGCCTGTTCGCCATCTTCGTCTACCGCTTTGCGCACGAGCTGTACGTCCAGCATGTGCCGTTCATCCCGCGGATCATGACCGAGCACGCGCACAGCCGTACCGGCATCGACATCAACGCCGGCGCCACCATCGGCGAATACTTCTTCATGGATCACGGCACCGGCATCGTCATCGGCGAGACGACGACGATCGGCGACCACGTCAAGCTCTACCAGGGTGTGACGCTCGGCGCGCTCTCCACGCTGCTGGGGCATCAGCTCTCCGGCGTCAAGCGCCACCCGACCATCGAGGACAACGTCACGATCTACTCCAACGCGTCGATCCTCGGCGGCGACACGGTGATCGGCCACGACTCGGTGATCGGCGGCAGCGCGTTCATCACCAGCTCCATCCCGCCGAACACCAAGGTCATTGTCAAAAGTCCCGAAATGACCATCAAGACCCCCGAACCGCGCACCTGGGAAATTTAACAGCGCAAAACCGGCGCGCCGCTGTGTAAGCGGCGCGCCGGCTGTTTATTTGTCTGATTCCGGATCCGTGATCGTGAATTCCGCAGCGATCGTTTCCCGCTCCTCTGGCATATCCAGAACATGGACTTTGGATACGACGCGGTATGTGCCGGGGTCAAACCGCGTCCCGTAAGATTCCAGATAATGCGTGATCTCGACCGGCTCGCCGGTATTAAGCATGATCTCCTCGCTGGTATGGTCTAAGCTGCCGCCCGGCGCAGGCGTCAGATCACACCACACTCCGCCGCTGAAAACCTCCAGCTTGTAGTGCCGCCCGCAGCCATAGAATTCCTCCGCCGAATTGGTAAACCGCACTGTAATGGTCTGCACATCAACCGGATAGGACGCTTCCGTCGTCTCCAGCGCCACAGCCGGGTGCTCCGTCAGCACCGTCTCTGACGCCTCGCCCACCGTGGGAATGCGCGGCGCTTCCTCTGCGCAGCCGGATAGGGCAAGGCACAGTAGGATCGCGGATCGGATCAGGCTTGCTCTTTTCATGGAGATTTCTCCCTTTCAAGCGGTCAGGTTTTATCCGACGCGCTTTTTCCGCATGCGCAGGCAGACGGCAAGCAGCGCCGCGGCGAGCAGCACAACAGCCAGCGCAGCCCACATTGCAGCGGGCGTTCCGGACGGTTCTGCAAACGCATCCGGATCGAGCGCAAGCGCAACACCGGAAAACGCACCGTACTCCCGCGTTCCATCGGCAAAGAGGATCCGTGCAAGCTCCTCCAGCCCGGCAAGGGCGCGGGCGAACCCGCTGTCTGCCGCGTCGGACAGAGCGGCGGCAATGCGCTCGTCCGCGTCGGCCGGAAGCTGTGCCAGGATGCGCTCATCGGCAAGGAAGCAGCTCTCGCCCGTGTCCAAAGCGTAGGCGAGAATGACCGTCGTCTCCGGATCGTCGTCAAACTCATTTGTGCGATAGCTCTCCGCAAGCTCGGTGAGCGAAGCGTCCCCTGCCGCCGTGATCAGCACGTCGACAGACAGCCCGGCGCAGCGCCCGATCTCATTGGCGAGATAGACAAGCTGCGTCTCTTCCGTTTTCTCCAGCTCCATAAGCAGCCGCGAGTCCGGCAGCGGCGCGCTGTCGGGGATCGAGGCCGGGTCGCGCAGAGACTCGGCGATATAGGAATATGCCGGATATGTGAGGTCTCCGCCGTCAAAGACACGGATCAGGAGCTGTTTGAAGCCATTGCAGACATGGACATACGGATCGCTGCCGTCCGGCGCGGTAAACGCCGCTTCCACGGCGGCAATATCCTCCGCCGACAGCAGCTCCGCGACATTTGCGCCATATGCGGCAGCGCACTCATTTGTATAGGCCGAATAGAAGATCACCATGGTATTCGGCATGTTTTCAAGGCTTTCAAAATAGTCCCACGCCATCGCGTGCAGATCATCCTCCGGCTCGTACGGATACGGGGAATCCGGCGCATAGACGAACAGTCCTGTATTGATGCCGCCATAATAATACAGCTCCTTGCGCTGCTTGGCATAAAGCTGCGACAGCCGCTCGTTCGCCGTCTGCCCCGGCTTCACATCGCCGAACGGCCCCGTTTCCTCCGGCTCAAACGCAGACGCGGAGATCGCGGCGAGCAGGATCACCGCAGCGGCCAAGGCAAATGCAGCCAACTTCCTTTTTCCTCGCAAAATCATACGCCCCCTCTTTTCTCCTACGAACCGGTTTCAACATCATTCGGCAAATGAATCGCTCACTGCCGTCCACGCATTGCTTGCTCTGCCGAAGGGTCGGTGCGCTCAGCCGAGCAGCGCTGTGATCTCGTCGATGGCGCTCAGCTCGTCGGCGGCAATGACGCTTGTCAGCGTGGTCTGCGTGTAGATCACCGAGTACTCGTCGACCTGGTCAAAGGCGATAAAATAGGTCTCCCCCACCTCGGCGGCGCCCTTTTTCAGCGAGAGCAGAATGGTGCCGTCGCTGCACGTGTTCAAATCGCCGCCCTTATAAAGCTCCGTAACAGTGGCAACAAACACATCGACATTCATCTCGCCCTCATGGTCGAGCGATTGGATCGTAACATAGCCGATAAAGTCGGCCTCGGCGGCGATCTCCTCCGCGTCAGTCTCATAGGATATGGATTCAGACGCCTCCGCCGGCTGCGCGGCCGTTCCGACCTGCTCCCACAGCGCGCAGAGATAGTCGGCAAACGGCTGTCCGTCCGGGCTGGAGACCTCCTCCCCATACATGAGATACGGCCCGTTCACCGGCATCATGGCCTGGGAACAGGGCGGGATATAGTAGTCCTCCGTGTCGTAGATCGTGCGATCCGCCTTTGTCAGGATCAGAATGTACAACTCGCCCGCTTCATAGACGCCGCTCATATCCACGTAATCGCGCAGCGCATAGACGTTGAGCGCCGACTCATCGACTGCGCCGTAGAGCACCTCTTCCACGGCGAAGCAGTAATATACATAGCTGTCAAAATATGTGACGTCCTGATACGCTCCGACCACGGCGCAGGTGCTGTCCGCAACCGCTTCTTCCAGAGAGATCGGGTCGTAAATCGATTCAGTCAGCACCTGGTTTTCCGGGGTATCGTCCGCGCAGCCGGATACGGCAAGGCACAGCAGGATCGCAGGCAGGATCAAGACGTTCCGTTTCATTCGGATGCACCTTCCACAATCGTGAATTCCGCAGCAATCCGTTCCACAACGGCGTCCTCGCTGACAATCGCACGATCCCCGTACCAGACTTCTGTAATGACGCGGTATGTGCCGGGGTCAAACTGCGTGCCGTACCACTCCCAGTTGTATGTGACCTGTCCGCTTTCTCCCGGCTGCAGAATCAGCCCGAGGCCAGCAGAACCAAAGTTTTCGCTGCCCGGCGCGGGCGTCAGATCGCACCACTGCCCGCCGTTGAAGACCTCCATGTAAAAATCGCTGGTGCCGCCATAATACGTCTCGTCCGACCGATTGGTCAGCGTGAACGTACCGGACAGTTGGTCACATGGAATGGAGGAAGCATCCGCTTCGATTTGAACGCCGCAATTCTCCGTCAGCACCGTCTCCGACGCCTCGCCCACCGTGGGGACGCGCGGTTCTTCCTTTGTACAACCCAACAAAGCAAGGCCGAACAAAGCCGCAAACATGAACGCAAGCATTTTATGACGCAACAGTAAAACCACCATTTCTCAAAATGTATTTGTACGGAGTGAAATAAGTAATTGAATGATCTGACTCTAAGCTACCACTATGAACACCACAAAATACATAGCCTTGACTGCTATCATAATAATAGTACGGACCACCACTGTCACCATCTGCTGAGGTGTAACTTCCGGACAGTTCAACTTCTGTCAAACCTTTTACCAAAACGCCATCCATGCTCTTTGTGATATTAGTCCCAGAAATTTCTCCCGTTGAATAATACGTAGTTGCTCCATATTTGCTTACAATAGTTCCTTCTGCGGGGTCTTCATCATATGTATTGATCAATACATATCCCGCAGCATTCCTGATGTATTTTGACAATGTATGTGATGAACTAACCGTGACAATTGAATAGTCTCCATAAAGATTGTTTGCATAATTCGTCTTTTGCACCGTCCCAATCGATGTTGTTATTGTTTGTTTGCCATAATAAATTGTTTGACCAACGGTGCGGCCATGACCGCATGTCACAATAGCAACCGAGCCATTATATGAGCCGCACGCCCCTAACGTAAACCAATTAGATGTAGAAGAACAAATTGTATCACCACCATACAAAGTTACCTCAGTGTTACCTGTCTCGCTTTCTTGAATCTGAATGTATTCCGGCAAATCCAAGTTGTCTGTGTTTGTTCCTGCTTCATCCTGTATGCTCGCCGTCACAGTCAAGGAATTCGGTTCCACATATAAGATAACGCTGTTTTGCGACATACGCACGCCATAACCTGTAATCTCCAGCTCATCATTCAGCTCTTCAAACGCGTCCTCGCTTGCCGCCTGCAAGAAGTTATAACTGTAATTGACTTCTTCAAAATCAATATGCTCCTCATAATCTTCCAACAGTTCAGTATAATACGCATAGTCTGCTTCTGTGGGATTCACCAGTTGAATCATTAACACATTGTCCGAGATATAGTCTCCGCCATAATGATCCGGGTAGTCATAGTCGTTGTTTTCTTCGTCCCAGTCAAAGCTGCTGATCAAAAGCCTGTGCGCACGGACTGCGCCCTCCTGTTCAAGCATCATAGCGGCGACATCCTCATTTATCCCACCGGCAAGCATTTGTTCGTTATCCAGTGTCTACGCAGATGCCGGAATCTAAATCGACATCAGCAATGCTATTGTAAGTACAGACGCAACAAGATGTTTCACTTTCTTCATCGTTACCCTCCTGATTCTCTGTGTACAGCATATCTTTAACTTCCAACATCTTGCAATGCCAAAACAGGCTTCCTGTACATCAGGGGCGGCGATACACCTTCAGACGGCTTTGTCGTACAGATTTCATAGCGCACACTCCTTTCAAAATCGTAAAAAAAGAAATTGATTTCCTATATTGGAATAATTATACCATATATCATTCACGCGTCAACTAAAATAATAAAAATGTATATTTTATCTACTTCAATTTCATAAAATTTATGTAAAATATACAACACACCGTATCAAAAGACCGCGCCGCGCATCCATTTTGATGCGCGGCGCGGCTTGTTGTTCCGTACTCTTCAATCCACCGCGTCAGAGGCGCGCATGGCGAGGATCGTGCGGCCGATCAGCTCGTCCAGCTCCCAGCCGAGCATGGCCGCGCCCCGCTCGATGACCTCGCGCGAGCAGCCGGCGGCAAATTTTTTGTCCTTATACTTCTTTTTCACCGACTTGACCTCAAGATCGCTCACGCTCTTCGACGGCCGCATCACGGCCGCCGCGCCGATCAGGCCGGTCAGCTCGTCGACCGCGTAGAGCACCTTCTCCATCTCGTGCTCCGGCTCGACGTCCACGGTCAGACCATAGCCGTGGCTGACGACCGCGTGGATGATGCGCTCATCGACGCCGTGCTCCCGTAGCAGCTCCTGCTCCTTCGTACAGTGCTGCTCCGGCCACTGCTCAAAATCCAGATCGTGCAGAATGCCGACGGCCTGCCAGAAATCGGCCTCGCCGCCATAGCCAAGCTCCACGGCAAAGTAGCGCAGCACGTCGCCGACGATGCGGCCATGCTTCAAGTGGAATTCGCCCTCATTATACTGCTTCAGCAGATCCCATGCCTGTTCCGGGGTTGGTATCATTGGTATTGCCTCCTGTGTTTTCGGCGCGGTCAGGGGATCGGCGTGAAGCGCTGATACGTCTTCCCATCGCGCTCCACCTGCTCGAACCACATCGACGCCGGGCGCACCCAGACGCCGCCCTCGCCGTAGAGCGCGCGGTAGACGACCATCTTCTCGCCCGTCTCCGAATGGTGAGCGAGCGTCAGCACCTCATATTCGTTGCCCTTGAAGTGGCGGTAGCGGCCTGGTTTGATCTCCATCGGCGTTTCCTCCTGTCCGCGCAGAGCTTCTTTCGCTATGATACCTCCGCGGCGCGGGCGCGTCAAGTGCGCTCGTCCGCTTTTTTCCATATCGTCAATCGGGAAATTTCATGCTATAATAGTCGCAAAGCGGCGGCAGCACGCGCATCTGCGCGCAGGCGCTCAGAGGAAAAGGCCATGCCGCCGGGGCGGTATATGGCCGTATGATCGCACGGAGCCGATCCATACGATCATAAACAAAAACCGCGCGCTGCGCGGCAGGAAGGAGCGCGCCCAAAGCGGCGCGGCGAAAAACTATGCTGACAATCGGATGCCATCTATCCGCCTCGGGCGGATATCTTGCGATGGGAAAGACCGCGCTGTCCATCGGTGCGAACACCTTCGCCTTCTTCACCCGCAATCCGCGCGGCGGCGCGGCGAAAAAAGCCGATCCTGACGACGCGGCCGCGCTGCGCGCACTGATGGCCGAGCACGGCTTCGGCTCGCTCGTCGCGCACGCGCCGTACACGATCAACCCCTGCGCGGCCAAGGAGCAGACGCTCGAATTCGCGCACACGGCCATGTCGGACGACCTGCACACGCTCGAGCTGCTGCCCGGCAACTACTACAACTTCCACCCGGGCAGCCACGTCGGCCAGGGTACGGAGACCGGCATCAAAAAAATCATCGAAACGCTCAACGCCGTCATGTTCGAGGGGATGCACACGACCGTCCTGCTCGAGACGATGGCCGGCAAGGGCAGCGAGATCGGCGGGAAATTCGAGGAGCTGCGCGCCATCTTGGACGGCGTGCGCGACCCCGATCACGTTGGCGTGTGCCTGGACACCTGCCACATCTGGGACGGCGGCTACGACATCGCCGGCGACCCGGACGGCGTATTCGCGGAGTTTGACCGCGTCGTCGGCCTGAGCAAGCTGCGCGCGATCCACATGAACGACAGCAAAAACCCGCTCGGCACGCACAAGGATCGCCACGAGGTCATCGGCGGCGGCCATCTCGGCGAGGACGCCTTTGCGCGCCTTGTGCGCCATCCGGTCGTGCAGGCGCTGCCCATTATCCTCGAAACGCCGAACGAGCTGCCCGGATATGCGCAGGAGATCGCGCTGCTGCGCCGTCTGGCGGAGACGTGACCAAGGCAGAAAAGGGCGGCTTTTGTCCTTTACACTTCGTCCGCGGTGGTGTATAGTGATAACGAATCGACGAACGGAGGAACACAGCGGTGAGCAAAACCTCGAACAGCCAAAAGCCAAACGGCAATCAGAACGACGGCGTCTGGTGGCTCATCACCATCGGCTGCTTCTGCACCGGCGCATTCTGGTGGGCCGGTCTGGTTCTGATGTTTTTGAATATCAACGGCAAGCTGCCGCCGCTCAGCCGCAAAAAGCGCGAGCAGGACGAGCAGCACTTCGAATCGAGCTGGGGCCAGCCGGTGCAGCCGAAGCCTGAGCCGGGCAAGAAGAAAAAGCGCCGCGGCCTGGCCGCGCTCATCACCGGCATCTGCATCGGCGGCGTGGGTATTCTGCAGCTCGCCTCCACGTTCTGGGATATCATCCGGGATATTTTCTGGGGGAGCTGGAGCGTGAGCTGGATCCCGTTTTACCTTGAGGACGGCGCGATCGGGTTGGCGCTGCTCGTCGCCGGCGCGATCACTGCCGGCGTGGGCTACAGCAAAATGCGCAAGGACAAGCTCTTCCGCCGCTACCAGGCCATGGTCGCAGGGCGCGGCGCCGTTTCCATCCACGCAATGGCGGACGCGCTGAACGTCAGCTATGCCAAAGCGTGCAGGCAATTGCAGGAGATGATCGACAGCGGCTGGTTCGGCAGCTCGGCTTACATCGACCTGAACAAGGGGCGGCTGTTGCTCGACGGGTCGGGTCTTGACTGCGACGAGCCGGAATCACAGCCGGAGCCGGAGCCGACCCCGGAGCAGACCATTTCAGAGGAGGAAAAGATCCTCCGCCAGATCCGCGCCGACAACGACCTCATCGACCACCCGGAGATCTCACGCAAGATCGACCGCATTGAGGAGCTGACCCGCAGGATTTTTTCCTACATCCGCGAAAAGCCGGAGAAGGCAAGTGAGCTGCGCAGCTTTCTGAACTACTATCTGCCGCAGACGCTGAAGATCCTCGAGACCTATGCGCGGCTCGAGGCGCAGGGCGTCGAGGGCGACAACATCACCGCTGCGAAATCCCGCATCGAGGGCATGATGGACACGCTCGTCGAGAGCTATGAGCGCCAGCTCGACAAGCTCTTTGAGGGCGACGTGCTCGACATTACGACCGACATCGAGGTCATGGAAGCCATGCTCGCCCGTGACGGCCTGACCGCCGACGAGCTGCTGAAAAAGACGAAATAGGAAAAGCGGCTGCAGAAAACGTCTGCGGCCGCTTTTTGATTTCACGGGAAACAGTTAGACAAAACGCTACATCGGCGCGGCAAATACGCTGCGAATGCCACGAGGTCTTTGACTGTAAACGGCCAGGTATGGGTTCCCATGCCTGGCTGCTTTTTCAGCATGAAACGTCTCAGGACGCCTCTTCATCCGGTTCCGGGGCGGCAAAGAACACGTTATATGGCGCGGCAGTCAGGTTGGAAAACGCGCCGCGCGCGCAGTAGACGGCGTAGCTCTTGAACAGGATCGGGCAGAGCAGACCATCCTCCATCACCTGCCGGTGCAGGTCGTAGGCATTGCCCGCATTCTCGAGCAGCTTATCATTCAGGGTGAGCGCGGTCTCGTCGCCGCCGATGCCGTAGGCCGCGGCGCCGTCAGGCCGCAGGAACGCCTCAAGGCTGAAATCAGTCGTCAGGCGGATCTCGCCGAGGTAGCAGTCATATGCGCCGGTCTCGAGCGCCGTTTGATACTCCTCCGCGCTCACGGACTTGACCGTGATGGCGAAGCCCGCTTCGTTCATCGCCCTGGCGATCCGCTCGGCAGCTCTGACACGGGCGCGGTCGCCCGCATTGACGAGCAGCGTGCCCTCTTCCGACGGGACGCTCGCCGTGAACGCGTCCGGATCATAGGCGTACTGCGCCGCGAGCGCACGGTCATAGCACGCCGCGAGCGGCGAAGCCGGCAGCGCGGCCGACGCGGCGAAGCCGCCGAATTCCTCCGTGACGATGCTGTCCCGGTCGATGAGGTGCGTCACGCCCGCGCGCACGAGCGCCGAGGAAAACAGATCGCTCTTCTGGTTGAAGCCCAGGTAGACCATAACGGTCGTCGGGCAGATCCAAAGCTCATAGTCCGAGTGGTAGACGCAGGCCGTGCCGGCGTTCGGGTCGGTGCAGACAAGCGAGATCTCGCGCAGCTCAAACGCATCGCGCACCTCAGTCTCGCTCGTCGTGGCGAGGAGCGAGACGGTCTGTCCGCCCATCGGCAGCTCCTTTTCCTGCCACCAGCTCGACGTGCTCTCCAGACGCACCGGCGCGCTCTTCAGCACATAGGGGCCGCTGCCCGTCGGCTGCGGGAGACTGCCCGTGCCGGATCTGACGATGGGAATATCGAGCAGAAGCGGCAGACTGCCGCAGGCGGTATCCAGCGTCACCGTGACTGTCTTCGCGCTGGACGCCGTATACGACTCGATATGTTGGAACCGGCCTGCGTAATAGTCCGACGTCTCCGCCAGCGCATAGGAGGCGGCCACATCGGCGGCCGTGAGCGCAGTGCCATCGGAAAAGCGCGCGTCCGCGCGCAGGGTAAAGACGTAGGTTTTCTCATCGTCTGAGACTGTGAAGCTCTCACAGAGCACCGGCACGGCCTCAAACTCCGGCGATACCTCAAACAGCCCCTCATAGAGCAGGGCAAAGACGATCCGGTTCTCCTGACTGCGGGAGGTGTAGGGGTTCCAGCCGTCCTCCGCGCTGTAGGCCAGGCCGTATTCATGCTGCTCCGCTTCCTCCGGCGCAGCGGCGCTCGAGGCGCTCTGGGCGGATAACTCCGGCTCGGTCACGTCGGGTGTATCGGACTGCGCCGACCCGGCGCAGCCGGCGAGCAGCAGACAGGCGGCGAGCGCCGCCGCGATCAGGCGTCGAACAAGCAAGACGCAGCCCTCCTTTCGTGCTATTCGGGGATCACAAGGATGCCGGCGAGCGAGCCGCGCTGCGCGCCGACGCGGCGGTGCGACCAGTAGCGCACCGGGTCGCAGGCCGTGCAGTCCGGACAGACGTCGATCGCGTCCGGCCGCAGACCCGCCTGTTCGAGCCAAATGCGATTGATCGCTTTCAGATCCACATGGAATTTTTCTCCGCGCTGCTCAATGGCCGGTTCCGCCAGCGAACCGAGCGCAGCGCGCATCGCATCCGGCACGTCGCCGTCGGTCTCAAAGCAGCAGCGCGCGATACACGGGCCGATCGCCGCGCAAAGCTCCGCCGGGTCGGAGCCGAACGCTTCCGTCATCTCCCGCACCGCCTTGGCCGCGATGCCAAGCGCGCTGCCGCGCCAGCCGGAATGGATCGCCGCGCCGGCGCGGCGCACGGGGTCGAGGATCAGGACAGGAACGCAGTCGGCCGAGAAGCAGCACAGCGCCACGCCCGGCTCTCCGCAGATGAGCGCGTCGCAGTCATAGTCTGTCTCGCGCAGCAGCCCTGCGCCGCAGTCCGCGCGCGTGACGCGGCGCACGATGTCGGTGTGGATCTGATGCGTGAACACCACGTCCTCCGGCGCGAAGCCGACGGCAGCGCCGAGGAGCTCATAGTTCCTCCGAACATTCTCCGGGTCGTCGCCGCGGTGCATGCCGAGATTCAATCCCGCAAGATGCCCCTTCGACACACCGCCCAGGCGCGTGGAAAAACAGTGGCGGCTGCCGGAAAGGGAATCGGCGGTCAAGTATTCCAGGCCGCCGGTCTTTATGGTGCGAAATGCCATGAAAGCTCCTTTCGCGTCCTTACTGGGCGTTCAGATCCTTGTCGAGACAGCAATTCTTGTACTTTTTGCCGCTGCCGCACGGGCACGGGTCATTCCGGCCGATCTTGATCTTCTTGACGACAGGCTGGCGCTTGACGGTCTTGTCCACCCCGCCCTCGCGCATGTCCTTGGCGACCTTCTCGCGCTTGACCTCCTCGGGCGACTTGATGCGGGCGGCGAACAGCCGGCGCACCGTCTCCTCCCGGATCGCGGAGATCATGGCCTCGAACATCTCGTAGCCCTCTCGCTTGTACTCGACGACCGGGTCGGTCTGGCCATAGGCGCGCAGGCCGATGCCCTGACGCAGATCGGTCATCGCGTCGATGTGATCCATCCAGTATTCGTCGACCACGCGCAGCATGACGACGCGCTCAAGCTCGCGCATGACAGGCGCGCCGTACTCGGCCTCCTTTTTCGCGTAAACGGCAAGCGACAGCTCCATCACGCGGCTGATGATCGTTTCCGAGTCGATCTCCTGCAGCTCGTCGTCCGTGACGGTGTACGAGCCTGGCGCGATATAAAGCCCTTCAAATTTCGAGAGGATATGATCGAGCTGCGCGCGCTCGGCGACGTAGCCGCCCTGCCCCAGCTCGGAGCGCACCGTTGTCTCGATGAAGGTGCGCAGCATGGACTGGATGCTCTGCTGCAGATCCTCGCCATCGAGCACGCGGCGGCGCTGGTCGTAGATCGTCTTTCGCTGGACGTTCATGACGTCGTCGTATTCGAGCGTATTCTTACGAACCTGATAGTTGCGGCTCTCGACCTTCTTTTGCGCGTTTTCGATCGCGTTCGAGAGGATCTTCTGATCGATCGGCGTGTCTTCGTCGATACGGAGCGTATCCATCATGGCGATCATGCGATCCGAGCCGAACAGGCGCATGACGTCGTCCTCCATCGACAGGTAGAAGCGGGTCTCGCCGGGGTCGCCCTGACGGCCGGAGCGGCCGCGGAGCTGGTTATCGATACGGCGGGATTCATGGCGCTCGGTGCCGACGATGAACAGGCCGCCTGCGGCCTTGACCTTGACGGCCTCGGCATCGGTGTCGGCCTTGTGGCGCGCGTAGGCCTCATTGTACTGCGCGCGCGCATCCAGGATCTCCGGATCATCCGTCTCGGCGAAGGAGTTCGACTCAGCGATCAGCTCCTCGGTCAGCCCCGCCTTGCGAAGGTCTGCCTTGGCGAGATATTCCGGGTTGCCGCCCAGCACGATATCCGTACCGCGGCCGGCCATATTGGTCGCGATCGTCACTGCGCCGAGCTTGCCGGCCTGCGCGATGATCTCGGCCTCTTTGTCATGGTACTTGGCGTTGAGCACGGTGTGCTGCACGCCGGTCTTCTGGAGCAGCTTGGAAAGCAGCTCGGATT
>CAZJBT010000020.1:19180-21032 GCA_964544345.1 uncultured Oscillospiraceae bacterium | reverse complement strand
TCGATCCATCTTTTCGTAAGGAATCGCAAAACTCAGCGTCAAACGGATTCAAGTCTTGGGTTTTGTGCAGATTGACGTTGTGAAATAGATATTCAAATAAATTTGTATGCATAATGAACAATCTTAATTAACAAAATGTGGGTAAGACGCAGATTGACAGTTTTTTCGCTGGTTTATATACTAAACAAAAAGAAATCTTATTCATTTGATGTATGGCTTGCGCTGGCAGGAAGGAGGAGCAATGATGAGAAAGTTATTGGCGGCTGCTGTGATCGCCGCGCTGCTGTTCGCTCTGGCTGCATGTGCGGTGGAGGCGAAGGCGGTCGAGCTTTCGGCGGATGTGAGCGCGCAGGAGATCGAGCCGGCCGCGCTGCTGCCGGAGCAGACGGAGGCGGTCTGCGCGTTCAGCTTACGGCTCATGAACGGCTGCTATTCCGGCGGGAATACGATGATCTCTCCCATCAGCCTGCTCAGCGCGCTGGGCATGACCGCGAACGGCGCGGCCGGCGAGACGCTTGCGCAAATGGAACTGGTCTTCGGCCTTCCGGTCGACGAGCTGAACGGCTATCTGTACAGCTGGTTTGCCACGCTGCCGCAGAACAACGGCCTCTCATCCTCCACAGGGAAGCTGGAGATGGCGAACTCGCTCTGGCTGCGTGAGGGCGTCTCCGTCCGACAGGAGTTCCTGCAGACCAATGCGGATTATTATGGCGCGCAGGTCTACACCGCGCCCTTTGACAGCGCCACGGCGGGCGAGATCAACCGATGGGTCTCAGCTCACACGGACGGCATGATCGACGAGATGATCGACAAAGTTTCGGACGACGCCATGCTGTATCTGCTCGATGCGATCGCCTTCGACGCGCAGTGGCAAACGCAGTATCAGGATGATCAGGTGCGCGACGGCACGTTCACGCTCGAGGATGGGACGGAGCAGACGGTATCCATGATGCATTCCGATGAAAGCTATTATCTGGAAACTGATTTGGCCTGCGGGTTTCTCAAGCCCTACTCCATGAAACGATATGCCTTTGCCGCCCTGCTGCCGGATGAGGGCGTGACGGTGGCGGAGCTGCTGGAAAGCCTCACAGGGGAAGCGCTCTATGAGGCGCTCTCCCAGCCGACAGAGTGCCGGGTGGTCGCCGCGACGCCGAAGTTCTCCTATGCGTACAATGCGGATATGATCGAGGTTCTGCGCGAATGCGGCATGACGGACGCCTTTGATGCCTCCGCTGCGGACTTCTCCGCGCTCAGCCGATCCTCTGACCTATGCGTCAGCCGCGTGCTGCATAAAACCTACATCGCGGTCGATGAGCGGGGGACTCGTGCGTATGCGGCCACCGCAGTGGAACTGGAGGCTACAGGTACGCCGGTTTTGGAGGAATACAAAACCGTGATCCTGGATCGGCCGTTTGTCTATCTGATTATCGATATGAAATACAGCGTGCCCATTTTCATCGGTGCGCTGATGGATCCCAGTGGGGCGGGATCCTGATCCATGGCGCATACGGATCGCTGTTCTTGTTCTCCAGCCGGGCTGCTGCTGCCAAGCAAATTGGAATGATATGAAAAAAACACTTGCAATCTTGAAAGGCTTGTGCTAATATAATCAGGCACGATGTGCAGCACGCGCCAGTAGCTCAGTTGGATAGAGTGACTGACTACGAATCAGTAGGTCGGGGGTTCGAGTCCCTTCTGGCGTACCACGCCGGAGCAAAGTTCGCTTTGCTCCGGCGTCTTTTTTATTTATGGGACGAGCTTCACAAAACGCGGTTCCGGTTTTACAAGCATTTGGTTTACATGGCGCGTCAAAGTGTGGTACAATAGCTGCAAGGCAGCTATTGTACCCGCG
>CAZJBT010000020.1:18288-19080 GCA_964544345.1 uncultured Oscillospiraceae bacterium | reverse complement strand
CATGTCGGCGCGCAGCGCCGACGCGCTGAAGATTAAAAATTTCGGCCATGCGCGCGGAGCGCGCAAATGGCCGCTGTACCATGACCGGCGGTCATGGTACAATAGCTGCAAGGCAGCTATTGTACCCGCGCATGTCGGCGCGCAGCGCCGACGCGCTGAAGATTAAAAATTTCGGCCATGCGCGCAACTGGCCGCTGTAGCATGTGACGATATGTAGCGCCGGGCATAGCCCGGCTATTTGCAGAGGCAGTCCATCGCGTGGACGATCGAGTGCTCGATCTCATGAGCTGCGCGCCGCGCCTTTTTCTGGATGCGGCTGTGGTTCGGCATCATCATGGCGGCGGAAGCGCCTGCCATCATGCCAACGCCGAGTCCTGTGAGAAATACGCATGTTTTCATGTTCTCGCCCCCTGAAGACAGTATTCCCGCCGCCGGGCGGTTCAAACGGAGGTAATTATGGGTCTTTTGATAAAAAACGCCGTTTTGGCAGCGACGGACGAGCCAATTGAGGTGCTGTGCGAATCTGGGAAAATTTCAAAAATCAATGCGTCGGTTTCCACGGCTGGACACGAAGTGATCGACGCACACGGGCTGCATCTTGCGCCGGGGCTGGTCGACCTGCATGTCCATCTGCGCGACCCGGGTCAGACTGCGAAGGAGGATATTGTGAGCGGGACTGCTGCGGCCGCGGCGGGCGGCTTTACGGCAGTTGCCTGTATGCCGAACACAAAGCCGGTCTGCGACAGCGTGGAGACGCTGCGCTATATTTTGGATCGCGCCGCGCGGGAAGGC
>CAZJBT010000020.1:0-18278 GCA_964544345.1 uncultured Oscillospiraceae bacterium | reverse complement strand
CTGCCCCCCATCGCTGCGGTCACGGTGGGCGAGCAGGGGAAGGAAATGACCGATTTCGCCGCCCTGCGCGCGGCGGGCGCTGCTGCGTTCTCTGACGACGGCGTGCCGGTTATGTCTGATGCGATCATGCGGAGCGCAATGCTCGAGGCGTCGCGGCTCGGCACCATGGTCATCTCTCACTGTGAGGATGCGGAGATGGTGAAAAACTATGCCTGCAACGAGGGCAAGATCTCGCGTCTGCTCGGCATTCCGGGTCGTCCGGCCAAAGCGGAGGACAAAATGGTCGCGCGCGACTGCGCGCTTGCGCTGGAGACTGGCGCGCGTGTCCATATCGCGCACGTCTCGACCGCCGGCTCGGTGGAGATCATTCGCCGGGCGAAGGCCGCCGGCGCGCCGGTCACAGCGGAGACGTGTCCGCAGTATTTTATCTTCACCGAGGATCTCGTTCCGGAGAAGGGGACGATGGCGCGGGTCAACCCGCCGCTTCGAACGCAAACGGATCGGCAGGCGATTCTGGACGGCCTGCTCGACGGCACGCTGGACATTCTCGTCACGGATCATGCGCCGCACACCGACGAGGAGAAAGCGAAGCCGCTGACGGAGGCGCCGAGCGGGATGGTCGGCCTGGAGACGAGCTTCGCCGCCTGCCTGACGTATCTGGTGCGTCCTGGATATCTCACGGTGGCGAAGCTGCTCGAAAAAATGTCGGCGCTCCCGTCGCGTCTGATCGGCCATGCAGGCGGCCGCATTGAGCCAGGCGCACCGGCAGACCTGATGCTGTTCGACCCGGACGAGAAGTGGATCGTCGATCCGTCCCGCTTCTGCTCCAAGGCGCACAATACCCCGTTCGGCGGGATGGAGTTGTACGGTCGCGTAAAAACCACAATATGCGGTGGAACAGTGACTTTTCAAGCGCAGTGATTTGTGTTATACTACGATTAAATATCCAAATATCCAAATATAGATAAAGGAGAGGGTTGGCTTGTCGATTGAGCTTCTGCAGGAGAAGATTCGGAAGAAAAAGAACCCCACTGTCGCGGGGCTTGACCCGCGGCCGGAGTATATTCCACCGTCTATCGTGGCTCGGAATCTGGAGCAGTACGGAAAAACGCCGGAGGGAATGGCGGCCGCGTATACGGAGTTCTGCCGCGGCCTGATCGACGCGCTCGAACCGATCGTGCCGGCGGTCAAGCCGCAGAGCGCGTGCTTTGAGGCGCTCGGCAGCCACGGCATCAAGGCGCTCGAGGAGATCACGGCCTATGCCAAGAGCCGCGGGCTGTACGTCATTATGGATGCCAAACGCGGCGACATCGGCGTGAGCGCCGAGTCCTACGCGCGCGCCTACCTCGGCAAGACCATGATCGGCGACGTCGCCTATGCGCCCTTTGACGCGGACGCCGTCACAGTCAACGGCTACCTCGGCAGCGACGGCATTACGCCGTTCACGGAGTGGTGCAAGACCGATCAAAAGGCGATTTTCCTACTCGTCAAGACCTCCAATAAATCCTCGCGCGAGGTGCAGGATCTGATGGCAGGCGACCGGCTGCTGTATGCCGTGATGGCCGATCTCGCCATGCGTCTGTCCGGTGAGCTGTACGGCCCGAGCGGCTATTCGGCCATCGGCGCGGTTGTTGGCGCGACGCATCCGGAGGTGCTGCGCGAGCTGCGCCGCAAGTATGACCGGCTGTTCTTCCTCGTTCCCGGCTATGGCGCGCAGGGTGGCGCGGCGCGCGATGTGCAGCATGCCTTTGACCGCTATGGCCACGGCGCGATCATCAACGCCTCGCGCTCGTTGATGTGCGCATGGAAAAAGACAGGGGCTGACGGCGCGGACTATCTCGATGCCGCCCGCACCGCGGCGGTCGAGATGCGCAACGAGCTGACGGCGTGCGTACAGGTGCTGTGATGGAGACGATATTTCCTGTTGTTCGGGCGGAGCGCTTCGGCATCTATTGTGCGCTGACGATCGAAGCGCCGGAGCTGTGTGAGTCGGCTCAGCCCGGCCGGTTCTTACATTTCAAATGCGGCGCGAATATGCTTCGCCGCCCCATCAGCATCTGCGATGTGCACGCGCCTGATCTCACAGTCGTGTTTGAGATCAAGGGCGAGGGAACCAAGTGGCTTGCCGCGCGCAGACCCGGCGACCGGGTCGATGTGCTCGGCCCGCTCGGCCGCGGCTTCCCGCAGATCGAGGGTCGCGTGCTGCTCGCCGGCGGCGGCATCGGCGTTGCGCCACTATTGCTCGCCGGTAAGAGAGCGGAGAGTTGTGACGCGGTTCTCGGCTTTCGCTCGCGTGAGCGCGTGCTGCTTGTCGACGAGTTTGAGGCCGTCTGCGGCACAGTCAAATGGATGAGCGATGACGGCTCATTTGGCGAGAAGGGCTTCGTCGCCTCCGGCGTGGCAGCCATGCTCGAACGCGGCAGCTACGCGGCCGTGCTCGCCTGTGGGCCGGCGGTCATGCTGCGTACGGTCGCGCAGGCCGCGGGCGACACGCCGTGCTTTGTCAGCGTGGAGCAGCGTATGGGCTGCGGCATCGGCGCGTGCCTCGTCTGCTCGTGCGCAACGACGGACGGCTACCGCCGTGTTTGCAAGGACGGGCCGGTGTTTGATGCGAAGGAGGTCGACTGGAATGACTGATCTGTCCGTGAAGCTGTGCGGCGTGACGCTGGCGAACCCCATTGTCGCAGCCTCCGGCACCTTTGGCTTCGGCCGGGAATTTGAGGACTATTATGATCTTTCCGCGCTGGGCGCGATCTGTGTCAAGGGGCTGACGGTCAAGCCGCGTCAGGGCAATCCGCCGCCCCGTATCGCGGAGACGCCGGCCGGCATGCTCAACAGCGTCGGCCTGCAGAACCCGGGCGTAGATGCGTTTTGCGAGCGGGAGATGCCGCACCTGAAGAAGAGCGGCACCAGGATCATCGCCAACATCTCCGGCAACACGCCGGAGGAATTTCAGGAGCTGGCCGAAAAGGTGAGCAGTGCGGGCGTCGATCTCATCGAGGTCAATATCTCATGCCCGAACCTCCACTGCGGCGGCGCGGCCTTTGGTATGCACACCGACACGACTGAGGCGGCAACAAAGGCTGCGAAAGCCGGCGCGTCGGTGCCGGTCATCGTCAAGCTCTCGCCCAATGTTACCGATATCGTGGAGATCGCCCGCGCGGCGGAGGCAGCGGGTGCAGACGGCTTGAGCCTGATCAACACGCTGCTTGGTATGCGCATCGATCTCGATACGCGCCGCCCAGTCCTGCGAAACAATACAGGCGGCCTATCCGGCCCGGCGGTGCTTCCGGTCGCTGTGCGCATGATCTGGCAGGTGGCCGCTGCCGTCAAGCTGCCGATCCTCGGCATGGGCGGTGTCAGCTCGGGGCGCGATGCGGCTGAGCTGATGCTGGCCGGCGCAGACGCTGTCGGCGTCGGCGCGGAAAACCTTGTCGATCCCATGGCCTGTGTCCGCATTCGGGACGAGCTGGCCGATTACCTGACCGGTCACGGCCTGGCCGCCGCGCGCGACCTGACCGGCGGTGTGATACCATATTGAAGGATTTGCTATGACTGAACTTTACTTGATCCGCCATGCGGAGGCGGAGGGCAATCTCTACCGCCGCATCCACGGTCAATACGATTCGCTTGTTACAGAAAACGGCAAGAAGCAGATCGAAGCGCTGGCGCGCCGCTTTGCCGCTGTGCCGGTCACGGCCTGCTATTCGTCCGACCTGACGCGCACCATGCAGACTGCGCAGGCGATCTGCGGCCCAAAGCATCTGCCGCTCTGGACTGATCCGCGCTTCCGCGAGGTCAACATGGGCGTGTGGGAGGAGCTGACCTTCGGCGAGGTGAACCACACGCAGCCGGAGCTCCTCTATCAATTCAATCATCACCCGGAGCATTGGTGCGTGGAGGGCGCTGAGCCGTATGAGGTCTACACCGGCCGTTTTCTCAAGGCAATGGAGGAGGTCGCGCAGGCGCATCCCGGCGAGACAGTCGCCATCGTCGCGCACGGTGCAGTGATTCGCGGTGTGCTCCACTGCCTGTTTGACGGAAGCGGCGCGGACATCTCCGGCCACTGCGACAATACGGGCGTCAGCCTCCTGCGCTATGACGCGGGTCGGTATAGCCTTGTCTACTGCAACGACAACTCCCATTTGACGGACGATATCTCCACGCTTGCGCGTCAGCACTGGTGGCGCAGTGAAACGGGTCAGGCCTACGACTCCAATGTCTGGTTCCGGCCTGCCGCGGAGGAAAAGGCTACCTATGTGGACGCCCGCCGCGATGCCTGGCGATTTGTCTATGGCGATGACAACGGCTTTTCCGGCCGTGGCTTCTGGCATGATGCGCACGAGGCCGCGTTGGAAGAACCAAACGCGCTGGTCGAGGCGATGCTGGGCGACGAGCCGGTCGGACTTGTGCAACTCGATCCGCCGCGCTTCGCCGACCGCGGCATCGGTTATATTCCGTTCCTGTACTTAAAGGAGGCATGGCGCGGCCGTGAGATCGGCGCGCAGCTTCTCGGCCATGCCGTCGGCTTTTACCGCCCGCTTGGGCGTACAGCGCTGCAGCTAAGCGTGTCAAAGGAGAATCAGGCGGCGCTGCATTTTTATGAGAAGCATGGCTTCCATCCGGTCGGTACCACCCCGGGCGTGCACGGAGACCTGCTGTTGATGGAGAAAAATATCGATTTAAAGCAGCAGCTTTAGATAAATTGGAGGAATTGCAATGAGTCTGGAAAACCCGTATACCCTGTTTTGTCAGGCGCCGGCTCTGACCGAGCCTGACGCCAATTTCAATGGCTTCCATCCCGGCACAACTGTATTGCCGATGGGCTACCGCCAAGACCCAAAGGCGCTGCCGCTACCGTGCGACATCATCTTTATGCGCGATACCGCGATTGCGCTTCGGGACGGAGTGACGGTCTACTGCGACATTTTCCGTCCGAACACAGACCAGCCGGTGCCAGTCATCTTCTGCTCAAGCGTGTTCGGCAAGAACGGTAGCTATGTGACGCTCGACTGGATCGCTGACAAGGCCGGCAGCCCCGACCGCTTTGGTATCCCGAAGGGCACGCTCTCTGAGCTGCAGATGTGGGAAGCGCCTGATCCCGCCTTTTGGTGCAATCACGGCTATGCAGTCGCGTTTCTGGATATCCGCGGCATCGGTATGTCTGAGGGCGATGCACACTACTTTGGCAACCAGGATGCCGAGGACAACTATGACGTCATCGAGTGGCTCGGCGTCCAGACATGGTCGAATGGCCGTGTGTCGATGGCCGGCAATTCGTGGCTCGGTATCACGCAGTGGTACGTCGCGGCCAAGCGCCCGCCGCACCTGACCTGCATCGCTCCTTGGGAGGGTCACGGCAACATGTACGTCGACGAGTATATGCGCGGCGGCATCCCGAACTGGGCCGCTGTGCGTGAAAAGATGGGCTTTGGCAATCAGCGCACTGAGGATCTGCCGGCTGAAATGGCCACCTACCCGCTCCTGAACGAGTTCTGGGAGGAGAAGATCGCGCCGTTTGAGCAGATCGTATGCCCGGCCTACGTCGTCGCGAGCTGGACGTCGAACATCCATTGCCGCGGCACGTTTGAGGCATGGCAGAAGATCTCCTCAAAGGAGAAATGGCTTCGCGTCCACAACATCCAGGAGTGGCCGGATCTCTATGACGAGCGCAGCCAGCAGGATCTGCTCCGCTTCTTCGACTATTATATGAAGGACAAGAACAACGGCTGGGAGAACACGCCGCAGGTGCGCCTGTCGGTACTTGACCCGGGCGGCCGCGACATCATCGATCGCATCGAGCCGGCGTTCCCGATCGAGCGCGTGGAGTATCAAAAGCTCTACCTGACCGCGGGCGGCGCGCTCTCGGAAGAGCTGCCGGCATCGCCGGCCACAGTGCGCTATCGTGCGGACGATGGGAAGGGCGTCGCGCGTTTTTCCATCCGGTTCCAGCAGGAGACCGAGATCATTGGCTATATCAAGCTCAAGGCTTGGCTCGAGGCCGATGGCTGCGACGACATGGACGTGTTTGTTTCGGTCAGCAAGATGGATGCGGATGGGAATTACCTCTACCATGACGCGCGCCTTCGCGTCTACAACGGCCCGGATCAACGCCTGCGTATTTCGCTGCGTGAGTTGGATGAGGAAAAGTCCACACCGGAGCAGCCGGTGCAGACCTTCAAGCACCCGCAGAAGCTTGCGCCCGGCGAGATCGTCCCGGTTGAGATCGGCCTGTGGCCGACCAGCCTCCGTTTCCATCCGGGCGAGCAGATGGAGGTCGCCATCTCTGGCATGCCGTATGAGATGCACCTATCCGACGTGCCGGGTAAGGAGCTGCCGACCATCAACAAGGGCGATCATCTGATCCACCTGGGCGGTCAGTATGATACCTATCTGTATGTTCCGTTCATCCCGCTTGGATGATAAAAAATGGACGCACCGACGGTGCGTCCATTTTTTCGTTTATCGGGTCTGGCTGGTACCGCGGGTAACGTCGGTGATCGCGTTGCCGACGCCGCGGGTCACATCGTCGACCGCATTGCCGACAGCGCCGGCGATGCCGGTGCCGTTGCTGTTGCCGGTGCCGGTGTTGCCGTTGCTGCGGCTCATCCCGCTCGTACCGTTGCCTGTGGTATAGCCACTGCCATTGGCGTTGCTGCCGTTAGTATACCCAACCCCATTGGGATAGCCGCTGTTGGTGTAGCTGCCGCCGTTGGAATTGCCGTCTGTGGCATAGCCGCCGCCGTTGACCGTGCCGTCATTGGTAGTGGAGACATTGCCGCGGCCGTAACCGCCGGCGGTATCCGTGGCGCAGGCCGCAAGCAGGCACAGTGCCAGCACGGAAACCAAGAGAAGAGATACTACGCGTTTCATGCTGATTCCTCCTGAGCATTCATAGTAGAACTTTGTCCACGCGTAGTATTTGCTGCTTTTGCCGGATTAAACAACCAGAAAATGATACCATATTTCTGCGTTGACATCTTGAGCAAAACGAGTTACGATTGTTTTGCAGTATAAAAATATTGTTTGGAGGTTTTTAAAAATGGAACTGAAGGGCAGCAAGACAGAGGCGAATCTTGCTTATGCGTTTTCGGGCGAGTCGCAGGCGAGAAACAAGTATACTTATTTTGCTTCTGTTGCAAAGAGCGAGGGCTACGAGCAGATCGCCGCGATCTTCACAGAGACGGCGGACAACGAAAAAGAGCATGCGAAAATGTGGTTCCGCCTGCTCGGCGGGATCGGCAATACGGCTGACAACCTGATTGCCGCCGCTGCCGGTGAGAACGAGGAATGGACGCAGATGTACAAGGAGTTCGCCGAGGTCGCGCACGAGGAGGGCTTCGAGGCCATCGCAAAGCTGTTCGAGGGCGTCGCCGCTGTCGAGAAGGCGCATGAGGAGCGTTACCTCAAGCTGCTTGAGAACCTGAAAAATGGCGCTGTGTTTGAAAGAGACGGCGAGTGCATCTGGGTCTGCCGCAACTGCGGTCATATCCACAAAGGAAAAACCGCACCCACCGTGTGCCCGGTCTGCGCGCATCCGCAGGCTTACTTCGAGCTGCGTTCCACGAATTATTGAGCAAGAAAGCAGCCGGTTCAGTTGAAGTGCCCCCAAAAGTTAGACAATATTTCGAAGTAAAAATTGTTTAAGCAGCCGAAAGGGCTTGTTGTCTGTGTAACGCAGGCGGCAAGCCCTTAAGCTTTGCCTTAATACGCCTATTGTTGTAGTGATCCAGATACGCAATCAATTCTTGTTTGAAATGCTCCAAGGACTCAAAATCCTGTAGATAAAGCAGTTCGCTTTTGGCGGTCTGAAATGCTGTAGCTGACAAGATCACTGCTATACAGATCAAGAATAGGCGACAGGTACAGCTTCTCTCCAAACAAACTGAACGCCGAATTGTCGCTCCGTCTCACTATAGCTTAGTTTTCCTTTGAGCATAGTTTCTACGACCACCTGCTTAAACTCTGCCGTATATCGCTTATTTGGTTCCCCTTTTGGCATAGAAAACACCCCACTTGTTAGTTAGTATATCATACTGTCTAACAAATGTGGTGCAGTTCAAGTGAACCGGCCGCTTTTTTTATTGTGCTTTTACGCGCCGCGCCGGGAGCTGCGCCAGGATAATAGCAGCGAACATCAGGACGCATCCGATGGCTTCGCGCGCCGCAAAGCCCTCATGGAGCAGCAGAAAGCCGAAAATGACGGCAAAGACCGACTCCAGACTCATCAGAAGCGATGCGATGGTCGGCCGCGTGTACTTCTGGCCGACGATCTGCAGCGTGTAGGCTACGCCGCTCGAGAGAATCCCTGCGTAGGCGATAGGCAGCCAGCAGTCAAGGATCGTCGCCATGGACGGCGCCTCAAAAATCAGCATGCCAATACCGGAGAGCACTGCGCAGACAAAGAACTGGATGCATGACATCCGCACACAGTCCACCTTCGGGCTGAAGTGGTCAATGACAAGAATATGCGCAGTGAATACGATGGAGCAGAGGAATACGAGCAGATCGCCGTGCCCGATGGAGAAGCCTTCAGTCACGCAGAGCAGATAAAGCCCCAAGACAGCAAGCACCACGCCGAACCACACGTTCCAGCCGGCTCTTCTGCGGAAGAACAGCCCCGCGATCGGCACGAGCACGATGTACATTGCAGTGATGAAGCCCGCCTTGCCGGCGGTCGTTTCGCAGATGCCAAACTGCTGGAGATTGCTTGCGATAAACAGAACAACGCCGCAGGCAAAGCCGCCGAGCCAGAGCGTTTTGCGCTCGCGCGCCGTATGCGTTTTTGCGGGCGCGCCGTTTTTGCGATCCATGACCGCGATCACGGGGATCAGAACGAGACAGCCGAGTACACTGCGCGTGCACGAGAAGGTGAACGGATCGATATAATCCATGCTGACGCTCTGCGCAACGAAAGCGGCGCCCCAGATCATGGCTGTGAGCAGCAAAAGCAGATTCCCTTTGAATTCCTTGTTCATTTGTGTTCCTCCGAATGCCCGTTCCGGGCGGTGTTGCGGTAAAAATTAAGCTAGCACATGCCTTCAGCAAAGTCAATGAAAAATTGGCGGAATTCGGTTGTGTGGGCGCGAAAAATGTGCTATGATAGTCGAAAATCGAAGGGAGAAACCGCCATGGAGCTTCTGAAACAGCGCATTCGCACCGATGGCATCGTCCGGCCGGGCAATGTCCTGATGGTCAACAGCTTCCTGAATCACCAGATGGATATGCATCTCATCGACGAGATCGCGGTGGAGTTCTGCCGTCTGTTTGAGGGGACGGAGATCAATAAGGTTCTCACCATTGAGGCTTCTGGGATCGGCATTGCGGGCGTGGTCGCCCTGCGGCTCGGCTGCCCGATGGTCTTTGCCAAAAAGTCCAAGACCACCAATGTCGGCGACGATGTCTATCATGCGAAGGTCGCATCTTTTACACACGGTACCATTTCTGATGTTATAGTTGACCGGCGCTTCCTCGGCTCGGACGATAAGCTGCTCCTCATTGACGATTTTCTCGCCAACGGGAAGGCGCTTGAGGGCTTGTGCTCCATCGCGCAGCAGGCCGGCGCGGCGGTACAGGGCATCGGTATCGTGATCGAAAAGGGCTTCCAGGGCGCCGGCGATCGCATCCGAGCCGCAGGCTACCGGCTTGAATCGCTTGCGATCATCGAACATATGAACGCCGAGACCGGCGAGATCACATTTCGGGAATAAGGGAACCGGCGCAGCTTCTGGCTGCGCCGGTTTTTGTCATTCAGCAGGCGGCAGTCTCCGCATCCAGAAGCCGCTGCGCTCGTACCAGATGCCGAGCAGCACCGACGAGCTGGGCGCGATCAAGCAGGCCAGATAGACGCCGGTCAGTCCCCAGAAGCGGTCGAAGAGGATGGAGAGCACCAGCCGCACGGCCACGCAGTTCAAAAAGCTCGAGCCGAGCACGTAGAGCGTATTGCCCGCGCCGAGCGCAAGCGCATGGTAGATCATAAAGCTGGCATAGAATAGCTGGCCGATGATCTCGATGCGCAGGTTCAGTACGGCGTATCGGCTCGTCAGCGGATCATCGGTAAAAATCGTCACAAGCATTGGGGAGGCCAGCTCCACGAAGAGGATCATCACGACGGAGACGCAGACGGCCCAGAGCATAGCGGTGTAGAGCACCTTGCGCCCGCGGTCATAGTGGCGCGCGCCGATGCACTGTGCGATCATTGTCGCGGCGGCGCTGGACATGCCCGCAGTGAACAATTGACAGAGATCCTTGATTTTGGTGTTGATACCACTTGCGGCGGAAGCCTCAAGTCCATGGCGGTTGACGAGAAACGTGATGGTCAGCCAGGAGAGGCCGGCCGCCGTCATCTGAACCGCGCAGGGGATGCCGAGCTTCAGCATCCGGGCGAGCTTGGCTCGGTCGATGCGCAGCGTGCGGAGCGAGAACCCATACAGCTCCGGTGTATGGAGCGCATAGATGAGCGAGACGAGGAAGCTGCCATATTGTGCGATCACAGTGGCGAGTGCAGCGCCGGCCGTCCCCATCTCCATCTTGCCGACTAAAATCAGGTCGAGCGCAATGTTCAGCGCAGCGGTCACCGCAACGCAAACAAGAGGCAGATGGGAATTGCCGACTGCGCGGATCATGGCGGACATGCAGTTGTAGCCAAAGATGGCCAGGATACCGAACGCGCAGATATTCAGGTAATCTTCTGCCAGATCGAGTGCGGGGCAGTCGATCAGCGTGAGCATCTGCCGAGAGAAGATGCGAAACAGCGCGGCGCAGAGCACGCCGAGCAGCATGCAGACGACAAAGAGCGTGATGCCGGCCGCTTTGCGTTCTGCGTGCTGCTTTGCGCCGAAGTATTGGCTCATCAGGATGTTGCCGCCGGTCGTCACGCCGATGATGATCTGCGTGATGATCATTGTGATCTGGCTGGCGTTGTTGATGGCGGAGATGCCGCCGGTGCCGATGAAGCGGCCTGCGATGATGGTGTCGGCCAGCGAGTAGGCCGCCTGGAGCATGGAGGAGAGAATGATCGGGATCGAAAAACGAAGCAGTTTTTTCCAGATCACGCCCTCGGTCAAATCGAGCTGCTGTGCCATGAAAGTCCTTCTTTCTCTTTACTGGTCTTGAAAATCGTAGCACGAAAATTTGCATGTGTCAATGTGGACGGCACGTCATGAATATGGTACAATAGCGATAGCTATTGTACCCGCGCATGTCGGCGCAGTGCGCCGACGCGCTGAGAATTTAAAATCCCGGCCATGCGCGCGGAGCGCGCAACTGGCCGCTGTACCATGACCTGTGGTCATGGTAGCATAGTCCTGGTGATGCCAATGAAGGGAGAGCAAATGCTTACGGTTCGCCTGTTGGAGGCTGAGGAGAAAGAGATCGACCTGCGCGGCGAGACCTATACCGGCGAGCAGGCCGGCGAAGCGCACTATGCTGGCGGCACGATCGACGGCTGCCGGTTTTCTGCCTGCCATTTTCCTAAGGCATGCTTTACGCGGACAATGTTTTTCGGCTGCCGGTTTGAGAACTGCGATCTGTCCGGTGTGGATTTTCGTGCCTGCAGCTTTAAGGACACTGTGTTTTCCGCCTGCCGTCTGACGGGTGCGGATTTTCGCGACGCGTCGCTTTCCGGCGTCGAGCTGTCAGACTGCGTGTGCGCCTATACGAACCATGCCTCCGCGCTGTATAAAAAGTGCCGACTGACAGGCGGCTCATTTCAGGAGGCGTCTTTTTTTCAGACGGAGTTCCGCGCCTGCTCACTTGAAACAGACTTTACTCTCGCGGAATTTCAGCGCGCCCAGTTTGGCGGTGCAGATCTGAGAAAGTGTGATCTATACGGTGCGATCTTCACGCCTGATACGCTGCGCGGCGTCACGGTCACACGCGAGCAAGCGGCGGATCTCGCCAAGCTGCTTGGATTGATCATTTCCTGAAGGAGGAGCGAACATGGACGAAATTTACTTGCCAACGCTGCACGCGTTTGAAAATGGCAACGCCTTCTCCGGCAGCTCGGGGCCGCTGCGGTTTATGCTGACGCCGGGCGGCGGCGTGATCCGAGCCGAGCTGTGGCACGGCAAGTTCTGCTATGAGAAAAGCGAGATGGAGCTGACACAGGAGTTTGAGATGAGTGACGAGGGCATTGCCGCGATCCGTGCCTGGCTGACAGAGCACCGCTGAGAGGAGGTTCGGAAATGGACGTGACAGAGCGTCAATATCACATTGCGTGCGCCCCCGGCGAGGTGGGAGGCTATGTGCTGCTGCCCGGCGATCCGGGGCGCTGCGCCGCGATTGCGGCGCTTTTCGACGATGCGCATCTGGTTGCACGCAACCGAGAATTTGAGACATGGACGGGAACGCTGGCTGGAGAGGCCGTTTCTGTCACCTCGACCGGCATCGGCGGCCCGTCCGCCGTCATTGCGATGGAGGAGCTGCGCATGCTCGGCGCACATACATTCGTGCGGGTCGGCACCTGCGGCGGCATAGCGCTGCCCGTGCGCGCCGGTGATCTTGTCATCGCGACAGGCGCTGTGCGCCATGAGGGTGCAAGCCGCGAGTATGCGCCGCTCGAGTTCCCGGCGGTCGCAGACTTTGATATCGTGTTTGCGCTGCGCGAGGCCGCCGCAGAGCTGGGGGCGCAGAGCCACTGCGGCGTGGTACAGTGCAAGGACTCATTCTATGGCCAGCACAGCCCGTCCAGAATGCCGGTCGCGCAGATGCTGGAGGAGAAGTGGGAGGCGTGGAAACGCCTCGGTGTGCTGGCGTCCGAAATGGAGTCAGCCGCGCTCTTTGTCTGCGCGGCGTCGCTCGGCGTGCGCTGTGGAAGCGTGTTCTCCGTGGTCTGGAATCAGGAGCGCGCTGCGGCCGGGCTGATCGACCCATCGTGTCACGACCCGGAGTTTGCTGTCCGCTGCGGCGTCTTGGCGGTTCGCCGCATGATCGAGCGAGACAGCCAATAGGGCGTCGCTGTATTTGCTTATCCTCGTGATTCAGAATTCGGTCTGTTATTTGCTCTATCGAGCTGCGTGACCGATTTTTGTGTCGGAAAAAACGCTGCACACCGCGGGATCTGCGGTGTGCAGCGTTGCCTTTACGCTCTGCCGCTGGTTCCGCGGCGGGCTTTCTTTTTCTTTCTGCGCATGGAGATCAGGAAAACCAGCGCAGCGACCGCGACCACGGCCACGATGCCGATGATGATATAGAGCGTTGTGTTCGACGAGGAGGTTTTCACGCTCAGCCAAAGCGTATCCATCTCCTGGGTAGCTTCTGAGGAAAGGTAAAGGAACATCTCGCCTTTGGCAAGCGTCTCATCGGACGGATAGGCGACAGGATCGTTGGCGATCTCCGCGTCGAGATACTCCTTTGCAGCGCTGGAGGGCGAGGCGTAGCCGACCCATTCCATGTTCGCGGCGGAGATCTCGGGATCGGTCAGGAAGTTGATGAAGATCTCGGCCTCGGCCTTGTGCTGGCTGCAGGTGGGGATACACATTGCATCGACGAAGAAGTTGAATCCGTCGTTTTCAGGAAGGTAGAATGCGAGATCCTCATTGTCAGCGCTCATCTGGACGAAATCGCCGGCGTAGTACGGCGCGATCCAGGCTTCCTCGTTGATCATCTTGTCATAGATCTGATCCATGACATAGTCCTGCACGAGCGGGTGCTGCGCAACGAGCAGATCACACGCGGCCTGCAGCTCGACGGGATCCTCGGTGTTCAGGCTGTAGCCAAGATCCAACTCAGCCAGCGCAAATGCGTCGCGCGGGTTGTCGAACATCAGGATCTTGCCGGCATATTTCTCATTCCAGAGCGCCTCCCAGCCGGTGACGTCGGCCGGGTCGACATACTTGGTGTTGTAGATGATGCCGACAGTGCCCCAGGTGTACGGCACGGAGTACTTGTTCTCCGGGTCGTAGTTCGGATTCTTGAACGTATCGTCGACATAAGCTTCAAAGTTCGGGATATTGGAATAGTTCAGTTCCATCAGATACCCCTCGTCGATCAACCGAGCGATCATATAGTCGGACGGGATGATCACATCATAGGACACACCGCCGGTTTTCAGCTTCGAGTAGAGTGTCTCGTTGCTGTCAAATGTGGTGTAGTTGACTTTGATGTTGGGAAAGGCATCCTCAAACGCAGCAATAATGTTCAGACAGTCGTCGGAGCCGTCGGAAATATACTGACCCCAATTGTAGACATTGATGGTGACAGTTTCGTCAGCCGCAGCAGCCTGCGCCGGCAGCACGCCGAGCAGCACCATAACGGCTAAGAGGATGGAACAAACCTTTTTTTTCAACTTATCTCTCAGTCTCCTTCGGATTGAAATTTTCGCCCGAGCCGTTTTTTCTCGTCTCTGACCTGAAGCAGATTCATGCAGACCATCAAGAGAAGAATGGCCAGGAACAGCAGGGTAAACAGCGCGTAGATCTTCGGCTGCAAGGGCTTCTTGGTGTAGTTGTAGATCTCGACAGGCAGCGTGACGAACGATGGGCCGTAGACGAAATAGCTGATGACAAAGTCGTCCAGGCTCATGGTGAACGCCATGATCGCGCCGGAGATGATGCCTGGCATGATCTCATGGATGACGACCCGGAAAAAGGCCTGCATGGGCGTGCAGCCGAGGTCGAGCGCGGCGTCATGCAGATCGGGATCCATCTGGCTGAGCTTCGGCATCACGGATAGAATGACATATGGCAGATTGAACGTCACATGGGCGATGAGCAGTGTGCTGAAGCCCAGAACATCCGTGATCTTCAGCGCTGTGCCGACAAAGACGAACAGCAGTGACATGGACACGCCGGTCACGATCTCCGGATTGGTCAGCGGGATGTTGGTGATCGACATCACAAAGCTGCGCATACGGTTTTTCATCGCGTGCATGCCAAGCGCCGCCGCAGTGCCGAGGACGGTGGCGATCAGGCTCGAGAGCAGAGCCAGTATAATGGAGCGCCCGAGCAGCGGGAGCAGCGCCGAGTCGCGCAGCAGCTCGCTATAGTGCGAGAAGGTGAAGCCGGCAAAGTGGGAGACGGATTTTTCCGTGTTGAACGATGCCACCAGCAGCACCAGCATCGGGACGTACAAAAACAGGTAGATGATGAATGTGTAAATACGGCTTGCACGCTTCATACCGTGATGACACCTCCCTCGTCGTCGGTGTCGGCGAAGCGGTTCATAATGCCGACGCAGATGAAGATGAGGATCATCAATACAAGCGACATGGCCGCGCCGAGGTTCGGGTTGTAGGCTGATTTGAACTGGCTTTCGATCACGTCGCCGATCATCGTGGTGCTGGTGCCGCCGAGCTTCTGAGAGATATAGAAGGTGGAAACGGCGGGCACGAACACCATTGTGATGCCTGAGACGATACCTGGCACGGAGAGCGGCAGCGTTACGCGGGCAAAGACCTGGCGGCCATTGCAGCCAAGATCCTGCGCGGCCTCGATGAGCCGGTTGTCGATCTTCATGATCACGGTGTAAAGCGGCATGATCATATACGGCAGATAGTTGTAGACCATGCCGAGAATGACTGCGCCGCTGGAACGGATGAGCGGCAGCGGCCCAAAGCCGAGCTTGCCGAAGAAGGTGTTGAGGATGCCGGTATCCTCGAGCAGGCCGACCCATGCGAGCGTGCGCAGCAGGAAGCTCATGCACATTGGAAGCATGATGAGCATATATAAGAAGCGCTGTGTGGTGGGCTTCGTCTGCGCAATACACCAAGCCACTGGATAGCCGATGAGCAGGCACAGTGCCGTAGCGACGATGGAGAGCCAAACCGACCGGATGAAGATGGGAAGGTAGCTCCCCATCGCAGAGAGATTGCTGATGGTAAACTCGCCCGTCCGGGTGGTGAGCGCATAGTATACAACGATGGCCAGCGGCACGATGGTGAAGATCAGCATCCACACCAGATACGGTGCTGCAAGCAACTGCTGTTTACTCTTCATCGCTTTCTTCCGCCTCCGCATCGGGTTGGTCAAGCTCATCATAGGCTTCAGAGTACGAGCTGTAATCGCCGAACATATCGGAATACTCGCTCTTGTGCATGATGTGCAGATCCTCGGGGTTGAGCCGGATGCCGATCGTCGAGCCAACCGGATGGAGGTCGGTCGTCTGGATCAGCCATTTGAAGCCCTTGAAATCGACAATGATGTCGTACTGCATCCCCTTGAAGGTCACGCCCGTGACCGTACCGGTCAGGCTGCCCTCGGAGACGGGGACGATATCGATGTCCTCAGGGCGGATGACGACGTCGACCGGCTCGTCCTTTGCGAAGCCGGCGTCCACGCAGCGAAACTTCCGGCCGAAAAATTCGACCAGATAGTCCTCGTGCATGATGCCGTCAAGGATGTTGGATTCGCCGATAAAATCGGCCACAAATGCGTTTTTTGGTTCGTTGTAAATGTCCTCAGGCGTGCCGATCTGCTGGATGCGGCCGCGATCCATGACAACGACGGTGTCGCTCATGGCGAGCGCCTCCTCCTGGTCGTGCGTGACGTAGATGAAGGTGATGCCCATGGCCTGCTGGATGCGCTTCAGCTCGTTCTGCATATCCTTGCGCAGGCGCAGGTCGAGCGCGCCGAGCGGCTCGTCGAGCAGGAGCACCTTCGGCCGGTTGACCAGCGCGCGCGCGATGGCGACGCGCTGCTGCTGTCCGCCGGAGAGGGAAGAGACCTTGCGGTTTTCAAAACCGTTCAGGCTGACGATGGAAAGCATCTCGATGACGCGGCGGTCAAGCTCATCCTCCGGCGTCTTTGACACACGCAGGCCGAATGCGATATTGTCGTAAACGTCGAGATGGGGGAATAGGGCGTAGCGCTGGAAGACGGTGTTGATCTGACGTTTGTGCGGCGGCAGATCATTGATTCGCTCACCGTTAAAAAAAACATCGCCGGCCGTCGGCGTTTGAAATCCGCCGATAATGCGCAGCGTTGTTGTTTTGCCGCAGCCCGAAGGGCCGAGCAGGGTCAGAAACTCCTGATCGTTGATGTACAGGTTGATGTTGTCGAGAATCGTCTCTCCGTCAAAAGACATGGTCAGCTCCGACAAGCGGATCAGCTCTTTGGACATTTATCCTCCCCCGATTCAAAACCGATTTTAGCACATGGCCAATGATTGAACTATATAATGTGTACCTCTCTTTGTCAATCAAATTCCGCAAAATTCTGCATCGATTTTTGACGAAACGGATTCTGCACAGATCATGGAAAATACTCGCGGACAAATGGAACCTCCGACACCTGAAATTCCTTCCCGTTCAGGTAGTCGAGCGCGCCCGCCTCCGAGGTGAACGCAAAGCGGAGCTTGTATGAGTAGAGCGCCTGATATGTGCGCCCGTATTTGGGGTCAGGCCGGCCGTATTTTCCGTCGCCGAGCAGGGGATGGCCGGCGTGCGCCATCTGCGCACGGATCTGATGCGTGCGGCCGGTGCCAAGCTCACACTCGACGAGCGAAAGACCGTTTTTTACCTGGAGTGTTTTGTAGTAGGTGACCGCCGTCTTGGAGCCCTTCTGCGGCTTGTCCGTGATGAAAACGCGGTTTTTGGCTGCATCCTTGAACAACTGTCCTTCGAGTCTGCCGGCGGGCGGCGTCAGGCGGCCGTGAACGATGCACAGATAGTATTTCTCGATCTCGCGGTCTTTGATCTTCTGATTCAGGACGCGCAGTGCCTCTGCTGTTTTGGCACAGATGACGATGCCGCCCGTGTTGCGGTCGATGCGGTTGCACAGCGCCGGCGCAAAGGCGTTCTCCACGCGCGGGTTCCATTCCTTTTTCGCGTATAGGTACGCTTGTACATGGTCGATGAGCGTTTTGCCGTACTCCGCGCCGTCGTGCGGGTGAACGGCCTGCCCCGGCTTTTTGTCGGCAAGCAGAATGTGCGCGTCCTCGTAGACGATGGAGATCTTCGGAGCGGAGACGGTGAGGTAGGCGTTTTCCGCCTTTGGCGTCTCGAAAAACTCGTCGTTGATGTAGAGCGAGAGCACGTCGCCCGCAGCCACGCGCGCGTCGCGCGCGGACTTTTTCCCGTTGACCTTGATGCGGCCAAGCCGGATGTATTTCTGCAGCAGTGAGGCTGGCAGCAGCGGAACCGCCTTGGCAACAAAACGGTCAAGCCGCTGACCCGCGTCATTTTTTCCAATGGTAAGCTCTTTCATGTGCGCCTCCAAGCCGGGACAGAAAATCCTTGCGTTATCGTATCACAGCGTCCTCCTTTTTTCAAGCGGCGCGGTGTGCGCACTTGAAAAGCGGGAAAAACGTGGTATAATACTTTGTTGAAATTTTAATTGTTA
>CAZJBT010000019.1:0-21394 GCA_964544345.1 uncultured Oscillospiraceae bacterium | reverse complement strand
GCCAATGATGCGGCCTTTCATTTCGTCATTCGGCAGGGGAACCACGCTGACCGTGGCCTCGGCGGCATGGTCGGCCGCACAGCGCTGAATGGCGGTGGAAATGACCTCGCGCGCGTACTGCTCGGACTGTTCCTTCAGCTCTGCCTGGATGTCCTTGAGCTTCATGGCGGTCTCGTGGCGGATCTCGGATTCGACCGTGGCGAGCAGATGCTCTTTGGCGTCCTCCTGTGTAAGACCTGAGATTTTTTCCAGCATTTCAAGCTGGCTGCGTTTGATGGTGGAAACCTCCTCCTGCGTCTCTGCGACACGGGCGAGACGGCGGTTCAGATCCTCGTCCTTTTTCTCGTAGTTTTCGAGCTTTTTGTCGAGGGATTCTTCTTTCTGCTGCAGCCGCCGTTCCTGCTTCTGCAGGTCGGAGCGGCGCTCCTTGAGCTCTTTTTCCGACTCGTTTCGGGCTTTGTGGATTTCTTCCTGTGCTTCCAGCACCATCTCGCGTTTTTTGCTTTCCGCGCTCTTGATGGCGTCGTTGGTAATGCGCAGCGCTTCCTCTTCTGCGCTGCCGATTGTCTTCTCAGCGGCGTTTTTGCGGCGATTCCAGCCGATGATGGAGCCGGCCACGACGCCTATGACAATGCCCAGAATGGGCAGAGCGATATACCAAAACATAATTTCCCGAACGCACCTCCTTAAAGTATAATGAATTCTGAAAAAGCAACGGCTGGAATAAACTTCCCCAATCGTTTATTATTCGCCATACTAATTCCATCCTATATTGTAGGTTCGCGGATGGGTTCTGTCAAGGAAAACCCGCGATTTCTTTCACAGATTGTTCATATTTTCCAAGCTTCTGCCGGTTTCGGAAAATAGGCCATTGACAGAAAAAACTGTGATATGATAGGATAGTTCACACGGAATGAGCGGAAGCGGATCGCGCCGGAGGGAACGAAGGCGCGATTGGGTCGTGCCGGCCAGACCGTTCAATATATGCGCCTGTGATGGAATTGGTAGACATGCGAGATTTAGGTTCTCGTGCAGCAATGCGTGTGGGTTCGAGTCCCTTCAGGCGCACCAGGATAAGTTGACAGACCGCCAAGGGTGGTCTGTCAACTTTCCTCTTTAAGAATGATAACAAGCTCGTTGTTGCATCCAATGGTTTTTCTGAGGTATTATGATGGTCTCATGGAACGGTATCTATATACCGACTCCCATGAGGCCATTTTTTCTGACGAGATGTTTATGGCCGTGTAGCAGAAGAAGAAACAGTGCTTAAAGGTGTCTGAACAGTCATTTACAATTAATTGGGGGTCCTAAAAAATTTTCACATTGGTTGCACACTCATGTGCAACTTTCTGCCATTTGTGGCCTATATGTAGAGGGATGTATTCCCTTATAACCACAGGAGGATAGAACATGACAGAGGAAAATTACAACTACCGCACAAGCCAGACGTTACTGCGCAATCAGTTTCCCGGAAACGGCAAATGGGAAATACCCATCATACCGAAATTCGAGCCGCGCACTGGAGATTTTGATGACCTTCTTCTAATTGGATTTGATAAAACCCATCTGGAGGATCAAAACCATCTCGACCGTATGGTACATTTCTTTCTATACGATTACCGCTTTGAGCGCGTCTGGAAGAATCCGGTCAACGATATTGAAAAGTTGGCTCGATACCGTGCGGTTCTTTCACCAGATTTCAGTATGTATCTGGAAATGGCACCTGTGATGCAACTCTATAACACATTTCGGAATCGTTGGTGCGGAGCGTACTGGGCGTCCAAAGGAATCCGGGTGATTCCAACAGTGAACTGGGGCGATGAATCAACTTTTGATTTCTGCTTCGAAGGGGTTGAGAGAGGCAGCGTAGTAGCCGTCTCCACCTATATGGCATCAGAACATGGCAACAGAAGTGGCCAGAAGGAATGGTTCATGGCTGGGTACAATGAAATGCTGCGGCAGATCGATCCGGAGAAAATCATCTGCTACAATACCCCGTTTCCAGAGATGCAGGGGGACATCGTATATGTGGATTACGAGCGCAGTTCCTGGAAATTTATGAACTATGAACGCTTTGACAGGCATGAAGATTTGGATTCCTTTAAAATTGGTGGACAAAGTACAGCCGCGCATGATATAATGGCTGCATTCATTGATGTGCCGACTGCCAAAGGCGGCGGCAGTGCGTATGGGGGGAGAATGGAAACCTTCTAAGCCAGCGGACGAAAAGTTCATTGGTGAACCAGGCGAAATGAAGCCGTCTTACACCAAAAAAGGCGACTTATATGAGACACATATTGGTCCAAGCGGAAGGGCAGACTATGAAATTCATCATTCTGACCACGGTTTTCCAAAGTATCATGAAGTTCCTCACAGACATGAAATATATTGGGATGAGAGAGGTCCGCATTTAGGACATAATGATTTGCCACTTAAGCAATATAGGGCAAGGGGGGTATGTGCGAAAATGACTAGCCCGGTTGGAATGAACACTTATGAAGATGACCGTTTTAAATCAATTAGTGATTTTAAATGGTGTATGAAGCGAGGTGGAGAAGTCCAGTTTGAATGGAAAGGTATTTCCTATTGTTGTTTTGGATGCATCTGCCCCGCCCCCGGTCAGGCTCCGCGTATGGTAATTGCACAAGCCGGTTCGGCAGAAGTGAATTCCAGAACAGAAAAATGGTGTGATACTTCGGATGAACTGTTGGAGTACATGGTAGGCGGCGACCGACTCCGGGATGTGATTACCCAAGTCACTGTGACGGAGCGCACGATTTGAGCTTGAAGCGCTTAGCTGCGACAGCGTGCGACAAAAACCTCCAGCGAATAGAAAATCGATTTTGACCGCTTATTGCAACTTGAACGACCCTGCTCGATCTGAACATATTGTTGCCAATGTTCGGATCGGGTGGGGTCATTCTTTAATGCGCCCTTGTGTTTCGGAGGTCACAGACCTTTCGTCCATAACAGAATCGCCGGGAAAAAGGTGCGGGAGCTTCCGCTGCTGATCGAGGAAAGCGGGAAGAAACCTATGAAATTTGCGAAAAGGGACACTTCCTTTTATAATAACCGCGGCAAGTCTGCTGAAAAATACATTTGACTTTCTCCGCCTTGACGCGTATAATTCATTTTGTGGCTTGATGCGGCTGCATATTTTTTTGTTTTAAGAGGTATTTCATGTACAACGACAAGACCCTCGTCTGCAAGGATTGCGGACAAGAATTCACTTTCACTGCCGGGGAGCAAGAGTTTTACGCCGAGAAAGGCTTCACCAATGAGCCGCAGCGCTGCAAGAGCTGCCGTGACGCCCGCAAGGCAGCGCGCGGTGAGAGCACCGGCCGCCCGATGTTCGACGCAGTGTGCGCCGCGTGCGGCGCGCCTTGCAAGGTTCCGTTCGAGCCACGCAATGACCGTCCGGTCTACTGCAGCAATTGCTTCAGAAGATAAGATCAAAAAGGATGCATCCGGCAGGATGCATCTTTTTTTCAGCTTGTCAAGAACCTCGTAGAGTTTCGCCGCCGCAGCGGCGAAATCAAATCAGGATCGTTTTCTCCGGCGACCTGTGCGTCGGAGAAAACACTGCTCGGCCTGGAAACGTGCGCCTTGTCCGCGATCTGCGGACAAGGCGTGCGCTGCGGCAGGCCGCAGTCCCTTGTCGAAGAACGCCGCAGGCGTTCTTCGACAGTCTCAAAAAGGATGCATCCGGCCGGATGCATCCTTTTTCTCTAGCATTTCAGCCGGTAATAGCTCCACTTGCTGAGCTTGTCGACCATTGCGGCCTGCTCCTCCGTCAAAGTGTCGGTGTAGGTGCCGTCTGCAAGGCAATAGGCGTTTTCGCGGCTGCGGAGCACGGGTAGGGTGAGACGCAGCTCGTTGAGATAGTCGAAGAACGCATCCTGGCCGCAGCGGCCGAGGAGCTGCAGCACGACCGCGCCGAGGTAGTTGTCGCTGAGATAACCGTTCACCGGCAAATTGAGCGACGCGTAGGCAGCGGCCAGATCGACTGCGTCGGCATAGGCCTGATTGGCCCAGATGACGTACGGCGTGGCGTAGGTTTCGATCGTGTCTTCGGGCGTCTCATTTAAATTGTAGGTCAGCCCAAGCTCAGTGCAGGCAGTGCCGACATTTGGCCGGTGATCGCCGAAGAACACGACCATGGTCGGCTCGTCGATCGTGTCCAGATATTCTGTCAGCGCAAGCAGCATTTCAGACGAGTCGCGCACGCCCTCGAGGTAGACGGAGAGCTGCTCCATCGCCGCGTCAGAGATCTCTACGGTCAGCGGAACCTCGTCCGGTTTGTCGGGATATTTGGAGTAGGGGTAGCTCTGGTGGTTCTGTATGGTGACCGTATAGGCGAAGAGCGGCTCATCGGCCTCGATCAGGCGCGTTTGCAGATCCTCTTTCAGTTCCTCCAGGAATGCTTCATCGGAGATCATCGTCCCCTTGTAGTCGCTCTCGTCGAATGCCTCAACAAAGATCTGGTCGGAGATACCAAGCCGATTGTAGACGCTGGTGCGATTGTAGAACCAGCTTTGACCCGGATGCATAAAGAAGGTGTGATAGCCGCTGCTTGACAGCAGGCTGGCGATGGACGCTGTTTCTCTGCGGATGACGCGGAACGAGGAGGTCGTGCCCTCGCCGATCATGTTGGTCTGCATGCCGGTCAGGACGTTGAACTCTGTATTCGCCGTACCTGCGCCATAGTTCGATACGACGATATGGCCGCTGACGGCACGGTCGCTGTCTGCAACCAGGTGGTAAGCGTAGAGCGGATTCTCCTCCTCGGATGAATAGGCGAACATCGGCTCGTCCGACAGGTCGGTGAACGCCTCACACATGACCATGATGACGTTTGGCTGTACCGCCGGCTCCGATGCCTGAACTGTGCCAGCGCTGATCCAGCCCTCCACCTCGGCTCTCGAGAAGTCCGCCGGTTTGTCGACCGGATAGAGATTATAATTGTAAAGGAAACAGTAATTGAAGCCAAGCGTGTTGAATACAGATGGAATATTATACGCGTACGGGACGGTGAAGCTCTCGTACAGCTCCTTATCGCGGTAGACAAAGTGGATTGCGCCGACGAATACCGCGAGCGTCAGCGCCGCGCAGCCGAGCCGCCAGGGGAGCCGGGGTGAGACGCTCTTGACAAAGTAGCCCGCAGCGATCGCCGCCGCGACCAGAATGACGATGACGGCGACCTTGTCCCAGTGCATATAGAGCTGGTACTCGCCGACGGCGTTGAACGCCTCGCGGATCAGAAAAATATCAGATGGGATGAGCGGATCCTCGCGACCCTCGATCTTCAAAAGGTTGACATAAGACATGACTGCCATCACCCCGCCGGAGATGGCGCCGCCGTAGAATACGTTTTTGGTCAGAAAGTAGGTGATCGCGGTGAACACGAGCGCTGGGAACCAGTTCAATGGGATCAGCCGTGGCTGATGATAAAAGGTGCGCATCGCCTCCACAAAAGAGCCGGGCTGCATCCAGACGCAGACCAGCGTAATGAAGCCGGAGATCAGCACGACCAGCAGGGCGGTCAGCCATCCAGTCGTGCGCAGGCGCGTTCTTCCGCGAATGACTTCCTTGGTGAAAAACAGATCCATGTGAGCATCCTTTCTGTCCATCTGAGCCAGGGCGTTTTTGGCCATTATAGACTTTTTTTCCGCGCATGACAAGCGTGCGAAAAAAATACAGAAAATGTGTTTACATTTCCGTTGACCGGTGCTATACTAACTAACAGCATTCTAATCTTCCAAAGCCCGCGGTGCGGGTCGGGGAAAGGGGAACCTATGGACGAAAAGAAAACCATGATTCGAGACCTGACGCAGGGGAATCTGACCGGCTTGATGATCCGGTTTTCCCTGCCGTTTATGGCAGCCAATCTGATGAATATGCTCTACACGCTGGTCGACCTGGCGATCGTGGGCAAATTTGTCGGCAGCGTCGGATTGTCTGCCGTCTCGGTGGCCGGACAGATTACGATGATGTGCTATGCGTTCGGTACGGGCTACGGCAACGGCGGACAAATCTATATTGCGCAGCTCGTTGGCTCAGGACGCAGAAAGGAATTGAACGAGACGATCGGCACGCTGGTGTCGTTCTGCTTCCTGCTCTCGCTCGTCGTCTGCGCGCTGGGCATTGGCCTAGCCAGACCGGTTCTTAATCTGCTCAACACGCCGGCGGAAGCGCTTGACTCCGCTGTGACCTATCTTGTCGTCTGCTGCTGCGGGCTGCCGTTCACATTTATTTTCGGAACGCTGAGTGATACACTGCGCGGCATGGGAGACTCCAAGCGGCCGTTCGTCATCATGTCGGTCGCGACGGTTATGAACATCGTTCTCGACCTGCTCTTTGTCGCCGGCTTCCACTGGAGCACCTTCGGCGCCGCGTTCGCCACGGTGATCAGCCAGGCGTTTAGCTGCGTATTCACGCTGGTGTATCTCTACCGCAGACGCGACCGCTTCGGCTTTGACTTCAAGCCCCGTAGCTTCCGTATCGTTGGCAGCAAGCTTAAGGCGGCAACTAAGCTGGCACTGCCGCTTGTCGCGATGACGTTGGCGATCAATCTTTCGATGATGTTCGTCACCTCGTTCGTCAACACCTACGGTCTGGTCGCGACGGCGGTCGCGGGCGTGGGCGGCAAGCTCTATTCCGTGATGAACGTGGTCACTGGCGCCATCCAGGCGGCGACGGCCTCGATGGTCGGTCAGAACCTGGGCGCCGGTAAGCGCGAACGCGTGACGAAGACCGTGTTCATCGGTTGGGGCATCTGCCTTGTGTTCTTTGTTGTGATCGCGTTTGCTTGTCTGGTGTTCCCGCGCAAGATTTTCGGCCTGTTCAGCTCCGACCCGGAGGTGCTCGACCTCGCGGTGACCTATCTGCGCATCGTTATCTGGATGTTTTTGTCGTTCGCGCTGATGGCGCCGACGCTTGGACTCATCAACGGCGTTGGCTTCACATCGCTGAACCTTGTGATCGCGCTGCTCGACGGCGTGGCCGCGCGCATCGGCTTCTCGCTGCTGCTCGGTATCACGGCCGGTATGGGGCTGGAGGGCTTCTGGCTCGGCAGCTCGCTTGCAGGCTACGTTTCGGTCGTGCTGTCCGCCGTCTACTTCTTTAGTGGCAAATGGAAGACCAGGAAGCTGGTCGCAGAAACGGCCTGAACCGGCGAAGGAAGTCACAACTGGTCATAAAAAAGAAACTGCTGCAATTGGCTTTGCAGCAGTTTCTTTTTTATAGCCGGTAGAATGGAAAGTCGTTTTTTTAACTAGGCGTCTCAAATGAGACGGATTTGTGAAAGTGTTCGCGGCAGCCTGATTTTTTGGTACGTCTGCCGGACATAAAATTATCAGTATTCATAATTTACAAAGATTTGTATTCTCTATTATAATAAAGTAAGACAGGCGGTGGGAACCGCCGCGTTCATCAACTCAAAAGGAGGATTGTGTTCATGAGCGAGCAGAGCAATGCGAACCAGAATAATGAGGCGCTTCTGGCCCGCGTTCAAAGGATCGCAGCCGACTACAGAAAGAAGGGCGGCAGCTTGATCCAGGTGCTGCATGCCGTGCAGACGGTCTATGGCTATCTGCCGATCGAGGTGCAGAAAGTGGTCGCAGTCGAGATGGATTGTCCGCTGTCGGTGGTATCCGGCGTGGTCACGTTTTATTCATTTTTTTCGACGGAGCCGCAGGGCAAGCACACCATCCGCATCTGCCTCGGTACGGCATGCTATGTGCGCGGCGGCGTGCGCATCGTGGACGAGCTCGAGCGCGTGCTCGGCTGTCAGTCCGGCCATACGACGGCCGACCGTATCTTCACACTGGAGATCGCCCGCTGCATTGGCGCATGCGGCTTGGCACCGGCTATTTCCATTGACGATAAGGTCTATGCCAATGTGACGGTGGATCAGATCCCACAGATCCTGGCTCCGTACTATAAGAAGGAAGAGGAGGCGGACGCGTAATGGCGAAATATGCACGGAAAGTGACCAGCGTCGACGACCTCGTCGCGATCAAGAACGACTTTCTTGAGGAAAACAAAAAGTATCGCCACACCGTGATGGTCTGCGGCGGCACGGGCTGCATCTCGTCGCACTGTGCGGACGTGATGACCGCTCTGAAGAAACAGTACACCATCCGCGGCCTGCGCGATGAGGTGCGCATTGTTGAGACGGGCTGTATCGGCTTGTGCGCGCTCGGGCCGATCCTGGTCGTGGAGCCGGAGGGCGTGTTCTACTGCAGCATGACCCCGGAAAAGGTCGTCCAGGTGGTCGACAAGCACCTGATCGGCGGCAACCTCATCGAGCAGTACACCTTCTTCGATGAAAAGACCAACGCTTATATCCCGTACATGAAGGATATTCCGTTCTTCCGCGACCAGATCAAAATTGCGCTGCGCAATTGCGGCGTGATCGACTATGACTCCATCGAGGAGTATATCTCGCGCGACGGCTACTTTGCCATCGCGAAGGCGCTCTTTGAGATCGGCCGCCAGGGCATCTATGAGGAGCTGAAGGCGTCTGGGCTGCGCGGCCGCGGCGGCGCAGGCTTCCCGACGGGCGTCAAGTGGGAGTCCGGCTACAATGCCGCCGGCGACCAGAAATACATGGTCTGCAACGCCGACGAGGGCGACCCCGGCGCATTCATGGATCGCTCTGTGCTCGAGGGCGACCCGCACTCGGTCATTGAGGCTCTGATGCTCGGCGGCTACACCATCGGCGCGAACAAGGGCTATGTCTATGTCCGCGCGGAGTATCCGATCGCGGTCGAGCGGCTGTCTGAGGCCATCGAGACTGCGCGCGCGTTCGGCCTGCTCGGCGACCATATCCTCGGCTCCGAGTTCAGCTTTGACATCGAGATCCGCATCGGTGCCGGTGCGTTCGTCTGCGGCGAGGAGACGGCGCTGCTCAACTCCATCGAGGGCGAGCGCGGCGAGCCGCGGCAGAAGCCGCCGTTCCCGTTCCAGAAGGGCCTGTTCGGCTGCCCGACCATTATCAACAACGTCGAGACGCTCGCCAACGTGCCGGCTATCATTATGAAGGGCGCGGACTGGTACGCCGGCTACGGCAGCGAGAAGTCGAAGGGCACAAAGGTCTTTGCGCTCGCCGGCGACATCCGCTACTCTGGCATCATCGAGATCCCAATGGGTATGCCGATGCGCGAGATCGTCTATACCATCGGCGGCGGCATCAAAGATGGCAAGCAGTTCAAGGCGATCCAGTCCGGCGGCCCGTCCGGCGGCTGCCTGCGCGAGGAGCACCTCGACGTCCCGGTTACTTATGAGGATCTGTCCGCCATGGGCGCGATCATCGGATCCGGCGGCCTGATCGTTATGGACGAGAACACGTGTATGGTCGACACGGCGCGCTACTTCATGGACTTCGTCAAAGACGAATCCTGCGGCCACTGCGTCCCCTGCCGCGTCGGCACCAAGCGCATGCTCGAGCTGCTGCAGAAGATCGTCTCCGGCAAGGGTGAGGAGGAGGATCTGGAGATGCTCGAGATCCTGGCCAAGACGATCAAGGACACCGCTATGTGCGGCCTGGGTCAGACCGCGCCGAACCCGGTTCTGACCACGATGCGCTACTTCCGGGACGAGTATGAGGCACATGTCCTCCACAAGAATTGCCCGGCTCACGTCTGCAAGGACATGCTGACGTATCACATCGACCCGACGAAGTGCCGCGGCTGCACGCTCTGTGCGCGCAACTGCCCGGCCGAGGCGATCAGCGGCAGCGTCAAGCAGCCGCACGCCATCGACATTGAGAAATGCGTCCGCTGCGGAACCTGCATCTCGAACTGTAAGTTCGGTGCGATTTCCGTCCAGTGAGAGAGGAGGTTTTCACAATGATTGAACTGACCATTAACGGAAAAAAGGTGGAAGCCCCTGAAGGCAGCACCATTATGGAGGCGGCCAAGCTGGCCGGCATCAAGATCCCGAGCCTGTGCCAATACCGCGACATCCACGCCATTGGCGCGTGCCGGATCTGCGTGGTCGAGGTCGAGGGCGCACGCAACCTTCAGGCATCGTGCGTCGTCAAGGCGACCAATGGCATGGTAGTTCGCACCAACTCCGAGCGTGTGCGAAAGGCGCGTACGGTCATTTACGATTTGATGATCTCCGACCACCCGAAAGAGTGCATGAGCTGCAACCGCAACCAGAACTGCGAGCTGCAGGCACTCGGCTATCAGCTCGGCTTTAACGAGCCGCGTCTGCACGGCGTGCACCGTGACCCGCTGCTTGACATTTCCCCGTCCATCACCCGCGACAGCCGCAAGTGTATCCTCTGCCGCCGCTGTGTGACAGTCTGTAAGGAAAAACAGGCGGTGGGCGCCATCAGCGCCCAGAACCGCGGCTTCAACACCGTCATTTCGCCTGCGATGGGTCTGCCGCTGAACGATTCCAACTGCTCGATGTGCGGCCAGTGTGTCGCTGTCTGCCCGACGGGCGCGCTCTCTGAGACTGATGGCATTTCCAAGGTTTGGGAGGCTATCGGCGATCCTGAAAAGCGCGTTATTGTTCAGACCGCGCCGGCGGTGCGCGCCGCGCTTGGCGAGGCGTTCGGCTATCCGTGCGGCACTGCGGTGACCGGTCAGATGGTCGCCGCGCTGCGCCAGCTTGGCTTTGACGAGGTGTTCGACACCAACTTCGGCGCCGACGTCACCATCATGGAGGAGGGGACGGAGCTGCTTGAGCGGCTCAAAAGCGCGCTGACCGGCGGGGACGCCGTCCTGCCGATGATCACCTCCTGCTCGCCCGGCTGGGTCAAGCACTGTGAGCACGCGTTCCCGAAGGAGCTGGCGCACCTGTCCTCGTGCAAGTCTCCGCATACGATGCAGGGCGCGCTCATCAAGTCCTACTATGCCAAGAAGCTCGGCGTCGACCCGAGAACGCTCTACGTCGTCTCGGTCATGCCCTGCACAGCGAAGAAATATGAGATCCAGCGCCCAGAGATGGGCTGCGAGGGCATCCCTGACGTTGACGCGGTTTTGACCACCCGTGAGCTGTCCCGCATGATCAAGACGGCGGGCATTGACTTCCGCAGTCTGGAGGAGGAGCAGTTTGACGACCCAATGGGCATCTCTACCGGTGCGGCTGATATCTTCGGCGTCACGGGCGGCGTTATGGAGGCAGCGCTGCGCACGGCGTACTTCCTGGTCACGGGCCGCAAGCTCCCATTTGAGAATCTGCATGTCGAGCCGATCATGGGGCTTGAGCAGATCAAGACGGCGGAGATCAAAATCGAGAACGTTCTGCCCGAGTATCAGGAGTTTGAGGGCGTCACACTGAAGATCGCCGTCACCAGCGGCCTCGACGGTGCGGATCAGTTGATGCGCGAGATCGAGGCCGGCACATCGCCGTACCATTTCATCGAGATCATGGGCTGCCCGGGCGGCTGTGTCTCCGGCGGCGGCCAGCCGCGCGAGGTCGTGGAGAATTACCGCGAGCTGCGCACGCAGGCGCTCTACTCCGAGGACGAGCGCAAGACGCTGCGCATGTCGCTTGAGAACCCGTCAGTCCAGCAGGTTTACCAGGATTTCCTGGGCTTGCCCGGCGGCGAGCTTGCACACCATCTGCTCCACACCACCTACACGCCGCGCGGCGACTTCAACGAGCTGCTGAAAGCGTAAAATCGACAGGATCCCGCAGCGTATCCGCGCTGCGGGATCTTTTTTTCGACTGCGGACAGGAGAAAATTCCAAGTCACAGCCGGAAAAATTCTCTGACATTTTCGTTTGATTTATGTTATAATGATTACGAAAAAGCAGAGCCATGGCGCCCGTCATGGCTGTTTCTTTTCGGATCGGCTGTTGGTAGATGGAAGATGGAGGAAATACAATGTATGCAGTGAACGACACGGTACTCTACGGAAAAAACGGCGTGTGCCGGATCGTGGCGCTCGAACAGCGCAGGATCCGCAATGAGAAGAAGCAGTATTATGTGATGCATCCGGTCTTTAAAGAGGATTTGACGCTGTATGCGCCCGTGGGTAAGGAGAGCCGGCTCGGCATGCAGCAGGTGCTCACAGCAGACCAAGTGCGCGACCTGATCCGAGAGATGCCTGAGCAGCCCGACGATTGGGTCGATGACACACGGCAGCGGAAGGAGCTGTTTGACGAGGTGATGGGAAGCGGCGACCGGCTTCGCATGATCTCTATGATCCGCACGCTCCATCGCCGCCAGGTGCAGCTCCAGAAGATCGGAAAGCAGCTCGGCTCGAAGGATGTGCAATATTATAAAGACGCGCAGAAGCGGATCCACGACGAATTTGCCCTGGCGCTGGATATCAGTCCGGAACAGGTCGTCGCCTTTATTATGCATGAACTGGGCGAGAGCGAATGATCGGCGTGAGATAGCGATTGCAGCCGCCTGAGAAATGCGATGCCCTCTCAGCGGAAAACTGAATATCAGACAGGAACGACACAAGTTGTGCTACGCACGTAAATCTGATTACGGAACCCTTTGGACGGGAGATTTGCGGCGCACAGCTTGTGTTCCTTTTTGTCTGCAGGAAGAGCGCGGCGGACGATGGCGCTGCGTGCCGGATGGCCGTGATATATGAGCAAATTATATGGAAGGACAACACCTGAAAACGGATAAATTAAGCAAAAATAGTCTTGAAACCTTCAGATGTCGTACTATAATTGGAATGCAAGAATGCTTTGATTGGAGGGAGCGGATGAGATGGGCAATCTAGCGGAAAAGCTGATGGCCGAGCTGGAAGTGGAGACCGTTTTCACGATCCCGATCTTTGGCGGCATACCGGTCGCAGAGTCTGTGGTCGTGACGTGGATCGTCATGGCGGTACTTGTCATACTGTCGCTGTTTTTGACCCATGGTATGAAGGTGACAGGGATCTCCAAACGGCAGGCGTTTGCCGAATGGGCGGTCACCTCCCTGCAAAAGATCGTCACCGGATTCGTCGGCGAGGAGGGGCGAGCCTATGTCCCGTACCTGGGTACGGTGCTGGTCTACATCGGCTTTGCCAACCTGATCGGGATCTTCGGCTTTAAGTCGCCGACAAAGGACATGAACGTCACAGCCGCGCTTGCCATCTTGTCGATCATCCTGATCGAAGCGGCGGGCATTGTGCACAAGGGGCCCAAAAAATGGCTGCATAGCTTTGCTGAGCCGGTTGCGATCGTCGCGCCGATCAATGTGCTCGAGGTTTTTATTCGCCCGCTTTCGCTGTGTATGCGTCTATTCGGCAATGTGCTCGGCGCGTTTGTCGTCATGAAGCTAATCGAGGCGGTGATCCCGGTCGCAGTGCCGCTCGCGTTCAGTCTATACTTCGACGTATTCGACGGCCTGATCCAGGCGTATGTTTTCGTATTTTTGACGTCGCTGTTCATCAAAGAGGCAATTGAGTAAAACTGAAAAGGAAAGGAAGAACGATTATTATGACTATGATCGCAATTGGAGCCGCCCTCGCGGTTCTCACAGGGATTGGAGCAGGTCTTGGTATTGGACATGCCACCGGCAAGGCCGTGGATGCCGTCGCCCGCCAGCCGGAGGCCGATGGCAAGATCCAGAAGCTGCTGATCTTGGGCTGCGCCCTGGCCGAAGCGACCGCTATCTATGGCTTCGTCGTCGGTATTCTGATCATTCTGTTCCTTGGCTGAGCAAGAACGCGGACAAAAGGGAGGAGGCGGGAGAATTGCTGCGATTTGACATCAATCTCTTATTTACAATTATCAATCTGCTGATCCTCTATATTCTCCTGAGAAAGTTTTTGTTTGGCCGGGTCAACAAAATTCTCGAGGCGCGGCAGAAGCTGGTCGAGGATCAGCTCGGCGCGGCGGCCCAGGAGCAGGAAAAGGCAGAAGCGCTGAAGGCCGAGTATGAAGCCTCGCTTGCCGCGGCGAAGCAGACCTCCGCGCAGCTCCTGGCTGAGGCGCAGGAAAAGGCGAAAGCGGAATATGGCCGCATCGTGCAGTCGGCGGACGACGAGGCAGCTCGTACCATGGCCGAGGCGCAGAGAAAAATCGAAACCGAGCGGGAGAACGCGCTGCGTTCGCTTGAGGGCGAGATATCCGGCCTTGCGTTTGACGCCGCGGCTCGGGTGCTTGGCGAACAGGCCTCGCCGGAGCGCGACCTGAAGCTGTACGATCAGTTCCTGAAGGAAGCGGGGGACGCGAAATGACGCAGAGCGCAAAAGAGTACGCCGCTATGCTGCGCGCCGCCGGTGCGAACGAGCAGATCTTGCGTCAGACGATGGAGCTGTTGGAGCTTCTGCCGCAATTGCGGCGGGAGCTGGCGGACTCGTCCGTGCCGCTTGAGCGGCGGCACCGCGTGATCGACAAGGTGTTTCCGCCCGAAATGCGCAATGCTTTGAAGCTGCTCTGTGATAACGGGGAATTCGATGCGATCGACGCCATCAGCGCTGCCGCGCACGAGCTATGGGCGCAGGAGAGCCGGACACTGCCGGTCACCATATCCTGTGTCACGCCGCCGGACGAGGAACAGATGCAGAAATTCCGGACGTATCTTGCAAAAAAATACGGCGATGTTCCGCTTGAGGTGACGATCTGCGAGGACAAATCGCTCATCGGCGGCTTTGTGCTCCGCGTCGGCAACGAGGAGATCGACTGGTCTATGCGCGGCAGGCTCGATACCATCCGGCAAACTGTTGCCGGAACAGCATCCCAGCCCGGCAGCATGCAGGAGATCATCACGATCCTGAAAGCAGAGATCGATCAGTCCGAGTTTGACCGCAGCGAGCATGAGGTCGGCGCAGTCAAGCGCATTGGCGACGGCATTGTGACGGTCTCCGGCATCGACCATGCCATGTATGGCGAGATCGTAATCTTCGACAATGGCGTCAAGGGTATGGTGCAGGACATCCGCCGCAATGAGATCGGCATCATTCTCTTTGGCCGTGACACCGGCATGGCGGAAGGCGACCGCGTCATTCGTTCGGGCCGCCGCGCCGGGATCCCAGTCGGTGAAGGCTTCTTGAGCCGCGTCGTCGACGCGCTTGGCGCGCCCATTGACGGAAAGGGCGAGATCCATTCGTCGGAGTACCGTCCCATCGAGAACGACGCGCCGCGCATCATCGACCGTAAGTCGGTCGATACGCCGATGGAGACGGGGATTCTTGCCATTGATTCCATGTTCCCGATCGGGCGCGGCCAGCGCGAGCTGATCATCGGCGACCGTCAGACCGGCAAGACGTCGATCGCGGTCGACGCCATCCTCAATCAGAAGGGGAAGAACGTCGTCTGTATCTATGTCGCCATCGGCCAGAAGGCTTCGACGGTCGCCAAGGTGCAGTCGCTGCTGGAGAGACAAGGCGCGATGGATTATTCTATCATCGTCTCGGCCACGGCGAGCGATCCGTCCTCATTGCAGTATATCGCGCCGTATTCTGGTACGGCGCTCGCGGAGTATTTTATGTATGCCGGCCGTGACGTGCTGATCGTCTATGACGATCTGTCCAAGCACGCGGTGGCCTACCGTGCGCTTTCGCTGCTGCTCGGCCGCAGCCCTGGGCGCGAGGCGTTCCCCGGCGATGTGTTCTATCTCCATTCGCGCCTGCTCGAGCGCTCCGCGCGCTTGTCCGACGCGCTCGGCGGCGGCTCCATCACGGCGCTGCCGATCATTGAGACGCAGTCCGGCGATGTTTCGGCCTATATCCCGACGAACGTCATCTCTATCACCGACGGCCAGATCTTCCTCGAGGCCGATGAGTTCAATGCCGGTCAGCGCCCCGCGGTCAACGTCGGCCTGTCCGTGTCCCGCGTCGGTGGTGCCGCGCAGACCAAGGCGATGAAGAAGGCGTCCAGTTCGATCCGCATCGACCTCGCGCAGTACCGCGAGATGGAGGTGTTTACCCAGTTTTCGTCTGACCTCGACGACGTGACCAAGGCGCAGCTTGCCTATGGCAAGAGCCTGATGGAGCTGCTCAAGCAGCCGCTCTACCGCCCGCTGTCGATGGCGGAACAGGTGATTTCGCTCTGTGCCGCCACACATAAGCTGTTTGTCGGCGTGCCGCAGGCAGAGGTCAAGGCGGCGCAGATGGGTCTGCTGGAATTTGTCCGGACGTTCCATCCGGAGATCGTGCGTACGCTTGAGTCGAGCGGTCAGCTTACTGACGAGCTGAGCGAGCAGATCCTCGCGGTGGCGAAGGACTATATGCAAAGCAGGTGACGCGCTATGGCCAGTACCACTGAAATTCAGAGCCGCATGAAGAGCATCCGCGACACGATGAAGATCACGAACGCCATGTATATGATCGCCTCGTCGAAGCTCAAGCACGCGCGCGTTGCACTCGAGAACGCGGAGCCGCATTTTTACTTTTCGCAGGAGGTCATCAGTGACATCATCGAGCATATGCCGGAGTTTGAGCACCGTTATTTCGGCAATGAATCCGATGTGCCGCCCAAGCCGATCGATAAGCAGCGTATCGGCTACGTTGTCGTCACTGGCGATAAGGGTCTTGCCGGTGCGTATAACCACAATATCATTAAGATTGTGATGGAGCGGGTGCACGACCCGGAGGAGGATATTCTGTTTGTCGTCGGCATGGTTGGCCGGAACTACTTTCTCAAGCACGGCGTGCCGGTCGACACACATTTCCAGTACACCGCCCAGCACCCAACCATCCACCGCGCGCGCATCATCGCGGAAAAGCTGATCGAGATGTACTTGCATTATGAGCTTGATGAGGTGTATATTGCCTATACGCGTGTGGTCAACTCGATGACGGTCGAGCCGATCCTGACGCGTATCCTGCCGCTGGTCAAGTCGCAGTTCGCGGATATCCGTGCCAACGTGCCGCACAATCTGGAGACGACGGAGAACCATGAGGTTACCTATCTTCCCACACCGGAGGCCGCGCTTGAGAGCATTATGCCCAACTACCTGACAGGATTCCTCTACGGCGCGTTGGTAGAATCCTATGCGGCGGAGCATAACGCGCGGATGCAGGCAATGGAGTCCTCCACGGACAATGCGCGGGAGATGCTGCGCACGCTCTCGATCCAGTATAACAGCATCCGCCAGGCGGCTATCACGCAGGAGATCACCGAGGTGGCGGCCGGCGCGCGTGCGCAGAAGGAGAGCCAGACATGAGTGAAGTAAAAAAGGGAAAAATCGTGCAGGTGCTCGGCCCGGTCGTGGATGTGGAGTTCCCAGACGGGAACCTGCCGTATATCAAGGACGCGCTCGAGGTTGAACGTGCCGGCAGTATCTGCACGATGGAGGTCGCGCAGCATGTCGGCGGCAATACGGTGCGCTGCGTCCTGCTCTCCCCCGGAGAGGGCTTGTGCCGCGATATGGTCGTCACCGCGCCTGGCGGCGCCATCCGCGTGCCGGTCGGCAGGGAGACGCTCGGCCGCCTGTTCGATGTGACTGGCCAGACTGTGGATGGCGGAGAACAGCTTCAGACGGCGGAGAAGTGGTCTATCCACCGCGATCCGCCGGGATTTGCCGATCAGAATCCGGTCGTCGAGATCCTCGAGACGGGCATTAAGGTCATCGATCTGCTCGCGCCGTACGCAAAGGGCGGCAAGATCGGCCTGTTCGGCGGCGCGGGCGTTGGTAAGACTGTCCTGATTCAGGAACTCATTCGCAACATCGCCACCGAACACGGCGGCTATTCGATCTTTACCGGCGTTGGCGAGCGTTCGCGCGAGGGCAACGACCTCTGGACTGAGATGACGGAATCCGGCGTCATCGAAAAGACCGCGTTGGTCTTCGGTCAGATGAATGAGCCGCCCGGCGCGCGTATGCGCGTGGCGGAGACGGGGCTTACGATGGCAGAGTATTTCCGCGATGTGGAGCACCAGAATGTGCTGCTGTTTATCGATAACATCTTCCGCTTCGTGCAGGCCGGCTCCGAGGTGTCTGCGCTGCTTGGGCGCATGCCGTCGGCCGTCGGCTATCAGCCGACGCTCGCCACCGAGATGGGCGAGCTGCAGGAGCGTATCGCCTCGACAAAAAATGGCTCGGTCACATCTGTGCAGGCTGTTTATGTTCCGGCGGATGACCTGACCGATCCTGCTCCGGCGACGACGTTCGTCCATCTGGATGCTACGACGGTGCTCTCACGCAAGATCGTTGAGCAGGGCATCTATCCCGCGGTCGACCCGCTCGAGTCATCGTCCCGCATCCTCGAGGCCGAGGTGGTCGGCGAGGAGCACTACCAGACGGCGCGCCAGGTGCAGCAGGTACTCCAGAAGTACAAGGAGCTGCAGGATATCATCGCCATTCTCGGCATGGAGGAGCTGTCCGACGAGGATAAGCTGACTGTGTTCCGCGCAAGAAAGATCCAGCGCTTCCTCTCGCAGCCGTTCCATGTGGCGGAGACGTTTACTGGTGTGCCAGGCTGTTATGTCCCGCTTGAGGAGACGATCCGCGGCTTCCGGCGGATCCTGAGCGGCGAGCTTGATGACGTGCCGGAGATGGCGTTTTTCAATGTTGGCACGATCAGCGACGTGCTCGAGAAGGCCAAAAGGCTGTAAAGGAGACTGCGCCATGGATACGTTTCATCTCGTCGTGATCTCGATCGACCGCATTTTCTACGATGGTATGTGTCTGCAATTGCAGCTTCCGGTCAACAACGGGCTGCTCGGCATCATGGCACACCACGAGCATGCGGTCATCGGCGTCGTCATCGGCGAGCTGCGGATGCAGCGTGAGGATGGCACCTGGCAGAATGCATACTGCGGCAATGGTTACGCAAAGATTGGCGACAACACGGTGTTTCTCATTGTCGACTCCGTGGAGCTGCCGGAGGAGATCGACGAGCTGCGCGCGCGCGAGGCGAAGGATCGTGCCGAGGAGCAGCTCCGCCAGAAGCAGAGCCAGCTTGAATACTATCACACGCAGGCGAGTCTTGCCCGCGCGATGGAGCGCTTGAAGGTCAAAACAAGGCATTGAAGAAACGGCGGAAGCCGAAAATCGAACGGCTCCGGATCGTGCAGTCTGCGCGATCCGGGGTTGCTGTTTGTTTTATGGCGGGGAAGGGGCGGCGGCAGGGCGTCCTTGGACAGAGCGGACGGCGGATCGGAGAGGAAAGCGATCCGCCGTCTGTTCCCTTGTGCGACACGAGATCACAGAACCATCTTCCGGGACGTGTACCTCTTACCGATCGATTTTTTTGGCAACCACCACAAACCGCCCGTTGTCCGTATGGTAATCGCAGGTGGAGAGGGTCAAAAGCTTGTCGCCGAACGCTGCGGTAAGCCCTGTATCATAAAGGGAAAGGCTTTTAATGCCGGAGATATACTCGTTGAACCGTTCTTCTGTCAGGCTGCCTCCGTACGCATAGTAGCGGAACACGCCTGTTTCGTCCTGAGCATGTACCCGCTCCCGAAATACAGCGATGATTTCGTAGATGCCGTTGCCGTCTAATGTATCAAAAGAGAGGTACGGGTGCGCAGAGCAATAGCTTTTTTCGCTGTAGCATGTCAGCTCTGAGAACATAGTGCCATTGTTCATGTTGTGGCCGTATATGATGATATTGTTGTCGCCCAGACCGCAGCCTTCGCCCAAGAAGGGGACACCGCTGCTGGATCGCGCCCCATCAAAGTCGTGATCCAGGTAATACGCCGGATCGTCCGGTCGGTACATTACAGGGTAGTTGATCACGGTCTCCTCGATCGATAGCCAGCCGATAAAGTCCGGATTCCGTTCATACAGAGCGGCAAATCGGATCATATTGTCTGCGGCTGCGTTTTTGACTGATTTGGCGTCCGACAGTCCCAATCCGGCCGTGTCGCCTTCGCTCGATCCGGCATCCAGCTGCTCTGGTTTGGCCGTTTTGCTTTCACTCGGCTCTACAGCCTCTGAAACAGCCAGCGCTGCCAATTCCTCAAACAACAACTGCTCGCGTCTTGCGGAAAGCCACGTGGACAGCGCCAGTCCGCCAAACGTGAGAAACAGGATCAGAAACGCGAAGAATACGACGCGCAGGCAATTGCGCTGCTTCCGGTATTTCCTTTGCCTGCTCCGCCGCGTCTGGAGTCCGCCCGTTCTGTCGTCCATAATGTCCTCCCGGAAAGGGCGGCAAGCGCGGTTCGCCTGCCGCCCCGCTTTTCAACTAAACTTTTCGGCGCGCCCATCCACGCTTTTCTTCATACATGCCGACATACCGCAGCCTGCTGTTCATGAAAACGGCAGCGCCCATCCCTGCAAGCGCGAGGAGTGCGAGCGTGAGATACAGGACAAAGTGTGTCTCGTCCCCGGTTTTCGGGGTGTTGTCGAGCGCCGGGGGCGTGCCTTGCACGTTGGGATCCTCCGGGTCGTCGGAGTCCGCCGGATCGCCGGGCTGATCCGGCTGCTCCGAAGCCTCCTCATCTGAGTCTTTCTCTTCCGCAATATCGTCATTTGTGATTGTCCAGATCTCTCCGCGCTTGCTCACCGACGAGGTGAAGCCGTCCGGTATGCCCGATTCCTCAAGAGTCCAGGTGTAGCTGTCGTTCAGACCCGTCCAGGTATATGTCCAGCCGCTGGAGGCGCGCAGCGTCACAGTGTCATAAACGCTGCCGTTGCGCAGCAGATCGACTGTGACGGAATCCGTCGCTGTGCCGCCGTCGTCCAAAACCCAGACCTTTTTTACGGTGAGACTGGTACCGGTCACAATGCCGCCGCCGGCCTTTTCGTTGTGGAACCTGACGGTCGACGTATCATCTGGCGGGATGCTCCCGACCGCCGTACTGGCGGCTGTCCCGTCCACTGTGATTGTGGCGGTGTAGCCTTCGCTGCCGCTTTCGGTCACGGTGTAGCCAATGCAGGCCGGAAGCCCTGCTGCGGTCAGCGCTTCGCCGTCCTTTAAGGTGAATGTGGCGGTACCCTCAGCGAATGTCACGTCTCCGTATGTGCCGCTGATGGAAGTATCGGAGAGGGTCACGGTGAAGGTAAATTCCCGTTCGCTGTCCGCGCCGCTGCCGGAGACGGTTTTACGGACGGTCAGGTTTCCTGTGGGGTATAGGTGTTCGTAAAGCTGATGACAAGCGTCCTCTCATCCTCCGTCTTAGCGCTCACGCTTTCCGCATCGAGCGTATACTGGCCGCATTCGATCTCCACGACCTTGACCTCGGGCGATTCCTGCGACAGAATGGCGTTCGGCATATGCTCCAGCTTGACCGTCCAATCGTTTTCTGCGGTCATCTCAATGGCGCGCAGGGTGTAGTCGCCATATTAAATGTCTGCCGTAATGGACTCCGGGCGGTTTTTCTCCTCAAGTGCCTCGTCATACGCGCCGTTGTCCCAGAGCTTTGTGAGCGTGATGCAGGAAGTCTCATCGTCGGCGGTCGTATCGCCGATCAGGACGGTGCCGTTCGCTGCGATGCCGCCGCCATTGCCGCTCTGAGCCGAATTGCCGGTGATGTGGGCGGTGCGGATTGTCCGGCGCAGCTTCGCTTTGTCCGTTTCAAATTTCGTC
>CAZJBT010000018.1:0-21936 GCA_964544345.1 uncultured Oscillospiraceae bacterium | reverse complement strand
TCGGCGGGATGGGAATCGCAGTCGCAGTCGACCGACAGACGGGTCGCCACGTTGATGTAGACGATGTTCTCCCGTCCCATATAGTCCATGACGGAGCGGTCGGCGTCAGCCATCGACTCCAAGAACGAGTCGTGATCCGCCGTCCAGAGCTTTGCGGGGTCGCCTGCGCCGTGGATGACGGCCTTGCCATGGGCGGACGCCACGCCGATGGACATGTTCTTCAGCGCTCCGCCGAAGCCGCCCATCGCATGACCCTTAAAGTGCGAAAGCATCAGCATGGAATCGTAATTTTTCAGGTGGCCGCCGACGAAGTTTTCCTTCAAATGGAACCCATTTTCGACCGGGAGCACCAGCTCGTCTTCCTCATCCATGATATCGCATGGGGCGATGGCGGTAAAGCCGTGCTCTTCGATGGCCTTCCAGTGCTCGGCGGAATCGCAGCGCCGGCCTCCGTAGGCGGTGTTGCACTCAACGATCGTGCCGCCAAGCTTGTTCACCAGCGGAGCGATCAGCGCGGGCTGAAGAAAGTTGTGTCCGCCCGGCTCGCCGGTCGAGATCTTAACTGCGACCTTTCCCCTGAGCGAGACGCCGAGCGCCCCATAGATCCGCACGATCGACTCGGCAGTGATCTCCTTTGTGAAATAGACGGCTGCTTTTGCCATGATTCGTTCTCCTTCCCGTATTTGGCCAGTCTGCCGATTGCTTGATGCCATCATACTACCTAAAGTGCGCTTCAGGTCAAGCGTTTTTTTGCAAAAATGCGGAAAACGGCTCGCCTGTGTCCGGCAGGCGAGCCGTTTTCGTCATATCACAGTCCAATGGCGGCAAAGAAGCCGTCGCGCGTGGCGTTCAGGATCTTGCCGGCCTTGTGCGCATCGCCGATCACACGGAACTCATTGATCGTCTCGCCAAAGGCGTAGGCCTCCGCACTCAGCGCCCTCATGCCAGCAGCCAGGACGACCGTGTCGGCGGCGAATTCGACCTCACCGTCCGGGGTCTGGCATTTGACGCTCGTAGACGTGACCTCAGTGCAGCGGGTGTTGGTGAAACAGCGGATGTTCTCGCGCTCCGTGAGCTGGCGCATGGTCGCCTCGCGCGGCGCCTGGTCGGCGTCGCGGGCGATCTTGTCCGTCATCTCGACAAGCGTGACGTCGCGGCCGTGCATCGCCAGATGGATGGCCGTCTCAGCGCCGACGAGGCCACCGCCGAGCATCACGACGCGCCGGCCGATCCTCGTCTCATTGCCGGCCACATCACAGCCGCAGACGACGTTTTCCCCGTCCACGCCCGGGATCGGCGGGATGACAGGCTCCGCGCCAATGGCGGCGAAGCAGGCGTCCGGATGCATCTCCGCAACGCGCTCCGGCGTGGCGAGCGTATTCAAATGCACCGTAATATTCGGGTTTTTCAAAACCATATGCGCAAGCCGGTCGCGGTAGATGCGGATATCGCTTTTGAACGTGACGAAGTCCGCGAAGCGAAGCGCGCCGCCGAGGCAATCGGACTTTTCAAAGAGTGTGACCGTGTGGCCGCGGCCTGCGGCGGTCAGCGCCGCCTGCATGCCCGCCGGGCCGCCGCCGACGATGACAACGTGCTTTTTCACAGGCGCAGGCCGCTTCCACTCCGCTGTCTGACCCTCGAAGCCGACGGTCGGGTTGATCGAGCAGCGCATCAGGCGGTACGGCTGACGCGCCGAGGAATCCTGGCAGTGCGTGCAGCGGATGCAGTGGAGGATCTCATCCTCACAACCCTGCATCGCCTTCTTCGGCAGCTCGTGGTCAGCTACGAGCGCGCGAGCCATGTAGACCACGTCGGCACGGCCGCCGGCGATGATCTTCTCCAGCTCTGTCGGCTGTGCGAGCGCACCGACCGTGGAAACGGGGATGGAGACAGCCTTCTTGACCGCCTCGGCCAGATAGACATTCACGCCGCGCGGCAGGAATATCTGCGGCGACATGCGCTCAGCGGCGTACGGGTGGAACACGCCGCCGCACGAGACGCTGATCATATCGACCTTACTCTCTATGGCCTTGCAGATCTCGACGACCTCTTCAATCGTCATGCCGCCCGGAATCGGCTCGCAGCCGGAGATACGGACATCGAGCGGGAACGCACGACCCACGCGCGCGCGGACGCGGTCGAGCACCATCATCGGAAAACGCAGGCGGTTTTCGAGCGAGCCGCCGTACTCGTCTGTGCGGCGGTTGAACAGCGGTGAGAGGAACTGGTGGATCAGCCAGCCATGGCCGAAGTGGAGCTGCACCATGTCGAAGCCCGCATTTTTCAGCGTCTCAACGGAGTCTGCAAAGGTGTCTGCGACCTCCTCCATCATCTCGACCGTCATCGGGACGACTGCTTCGCCGTCGCCTCGGTTAAAACCAAGGTCGTTCGGGTATTTGCTCGGGCCGATCGGCGCCTGGCCATTGTTGAACGCCGGCGGCGAGAATGCGCCGCCGTGCGACACTTCGACGGAAAGCGCCGCACCATAGCGGTGCGCGGCCTCGGCCATCTGGAAGAACGAGCGCTTCATGCGCGGATCACCGAGCATCGTCATATCGACGTGCGTCTTGCCGTGCTTCGTGCCGACGACGCTCTCGCCGAGTGTGATGAGCGCCGTGCCGCCGCGGGCGATCTCCTCGACAAGCGCGATGTTCTCGGTCGGATAACCGCCGTCCGGATGCTGCTTGGTGAACGACATCGGCGCGAGCGCGATACGATTTTTCAGCGTCAGACTGCCGACCTGAAGCGGCGAAAACAGATGCGGATAATTTTTCATGGCGAAGTCTCCTCCTTCTATTTCTCAAGGAAATTATACCAGTTTCCCCGCACCCGCGCAATTCCCGGTCTGTTATAGAAAGATAAGGGAGCCGAATACCCGCGGCGCGCCGGAAAAGCGAGCGAAAACGGCATGACCCGGCGGCCTTGCCGTTTTCGCCTCAAGATCCTGGATCATACCGGCAGAGAAATTCCGTGACGGCGCGGTTTTCCTCGCGGCAAAACTCCACGACGAAGTCGAAGAACTGCCGGCTCTGCGGGGAGAGGGTGTGGTCGCGGCGGCGCAACACATAGACGGTGCGGCGCACCGGCGGATCGATGCGCACAGGCTTCTGCGCGCCGGGCGAGCGCAGGTGCTTTACCGCGACGCGTGCCGGAATAAAGCCGAGACACTTGCCCAGCTCGGTCATATGGACGAGTACCTGCGACTCGTTCGAGTCGGTGATGATGTTCGGCCGCGCGCCGACCGTGGCGAACAGGCGCTCGACGAATTCCTCGTCGCCGTTAGACGGGTTGCAGCCAACGGGCATGCGGACGATCTCCGTCAGCGGCACGCTGCTGCGCGCATAGAACGGGTGCGGCCGGCCGACGACGGCGAACACCTCCTCCTCATACAGCGCGAGCGATTCGATGCGCGGATCCGGTTCGTCGTCCGGCACAAGCGCGAACTCCACCCTGTTTTGCAGGAGATCGTCAACGGCAGCTCTCCGATTCGTCAGTTGGTAGCTCACACGGACGGTGCTGTGCTGCTCAAGATATTCATGGATGACCGACACAAAGATGTCGATCACCGCAGAGGAGACGCGGATGTGGCCGTTCTGACTGTCGCAGAAATTCTTCAGCTCGTCTTCCGCGGCGGAGAGCTGGTCAAACGCAGCAGTCGCGTGCCGCAGCAGAATACGGCCTGCCTCATTGAGCCTGAGCCGACCCTGCACGCGGTCAAACAGACGGACACCGAGGCTGTCTTCGAGCCGCGAGAGGCTCTGGCTGAGTGCTGGCTGGGAGACAAACAGCTCGCGCGCGGCCTGCGACAGATTCTCGTGCTGTGCCACGGCGATGAAATAGTGAAGCTGTGTGAATTCCATTGAGACGCCCCTCCATACCGGCACGCGGCCATTATGCGTCCTTATTTTAACACAGTTTTCCCATTGGAACAACAGGTTTACAAGCCGCCGCATTTCCAGTATAATTTTAAGAAGAGAATCAGGCGAATGGGGCGCATGACATATGGATCTTCTGCAATTACAGTATTTTCGGGAAATCGCGCGCACAGAGAACATCTCCAAGGCGGCAGAACGGCTGTTTGTCTCCCAGCCAACGCTCAGCGGCAGCCTGTCACGGCTCGAGGAGAGTCTCGGCGCCGCATTGTTCGAGCGGCGGCGCGGCAAGATCACCCTGACGCGCAGCGGACGGCAGTTCCTCACCTGTGTGGAATCGGTGCTCGACGCGCTTGACGACGGGGTGGCCGCGCTCCAGCGCAGCACGAACCGCGGCGAGAACAGCCTGCGCATCGCGTCAAGCCTGCCCGATCTGCTCGGCGGCGCGCTGCCGTTTTTGCCGAAGGAGGCCTATGTCGGCGCAAGCGTGCGCCAGATCACCTGCGAGAGCGCGCAGGTCATTGAATACTGCGTCGGCGACCGCGTCGACCTCGGCATCGTCCGCGACCCGCCGGAGACAGTCGGCACACCGTCGCTCGAATACCTTGAGCTGGATCGGTGCGAGCGCGTGCTGCTGCTCTCCCAGTCGCATCCGCTCGCAGGCGGCGAGCCTGTAGCGCTCGCCGATCTAAAAGCCTGCCGCTTTGTCTGCAACCGCAGCCGCGACGACGCGCTGTATCAGTACCTGCGCGCACACGGCGGCTTCACGCCGCGCATCGTCTCTGAGTGCGACGACGATATCCTCGAGGCCAACATCGTGGCCTATTCCGACCAGGTCTCGTTCCCGCCGATGGCAAACTATCTCAAGCTGCGCCGCGCCATGCCAGACCTGCCGCTGACCGCTGCGGAGCTGAGCACGCCGCTGCCGAAATCCAGCATCGGCATCGTGCGTCGCAGCGGCCGGCTGCTCTCAGCACAGGCGCTCGCACTGTGCGCCGGGCTGCAGGCGTTCTTTGACGGCGAGCGCGCCCATATCGCTGCATTTCAGTCCGGCAAGGCGCCGAAATAAAAAGGAGGATCCGCAAGCCGCAGATCCCTCTTGCGCCGCACGTTACAGTGCGATGCCGTTGTCGACTGTGAGCACCTGTCCTGTGATGTGTTCGGAATCGTCACAGGCAAAATACAAGCACGCGTACGCCTGATCCTCCGCCGTGGGCTGCGGGATGGAGAGATCCATGTGCCCGTTGCAGACGGCGGCGAACTCGCTGTCGAACGTCGCGATCTGCTCCGGCGTATTGAGCGCCGTCGGCGTCGGGTCGGGACAGACCACGTTGCAGCGGATACCGCTGCCCGCGTACTGGATCGCCAGGTTCTTCGACAGGCCGACCACACCGGCCTTAGCCGCGGTGTAGGCCGCACCGCTGTTCATGCGCACCGCGCCGATGGACGCGATGTTGACGATCGAGCCGGCGCCCGCCGCCTCCATGTAGCGCAGCGCCTGCCGCGTCATGTAGTACAGCGAGCTCAGATCGACCTGGATCACGTGCTCCCACCAATCCGGCTCACAGCGCGAAACGAGCCGGTGCTTGTCGGCGATGCCGGCGTTGTTCACGAGAACATCAATGCCGCCGAACTCCCGTGCAGCCGCGTCGGCCAGCGCGCCGCACGCGGCGTAGCTCGTCACATTGGTGGACACGGCGAGCGCATGGCCGCCGGCCGCCTCGATCTCCGCGCACACATCCGAGAGCTTGTCCGCACGCCGCGCCGCCAGGACGACGTTCGCGCCCTCTCGCGCGAACAGCCGTGCCGTGGCAGCGCCGATGCCGGAATTTGCGCCCGTGACGATCGCGGTCTTTCCTGCCAGACGATTTGCCATAGGGTTGCCTCCTTTGAATCATTTGTCTGCTCTGCTTTTTATGATAGCGCATCAAGCCCGCTTTTTGAAATCGTTTGTCCAGATTATACTATAGCCTCCGGGCTATACTCTCTCAGTTTGGCTTCAAGCCGGCATTGTAAACTGCATGAAAATCCGGTATAATGAAAGCGCATGAGGAAACGGCGCTCTGTGCTGGGAAAGGAGACGGCCGCCATTGAATGATCTAAATACCGCCTGCTTTTTATCTGCGGCTCGCACGAAGAATTTCTCCGCCACGGCCAAGGAGCTTTCCATCACGCAGCAGGCCGTCAGCCGCAGCATCCGCAAGATGGAGGACGAGCTTGGCTTTCCGCTGTTCATCCGCAACAGCCAGTCGATGCAGCTATCCAAGGGCGGCGAATATTACTACCAGTGGCTGACCTCGCTCGACGAGAGCCTGAGCTGGGCCAACACGCACTTCAGCAACAGCACCGGCACGGCACCGAGCCACTTCCGCATCGCCTTCTGCGACTGGCTCGGCTGCGTCGACACGCTGATGGACGCGGCAGCGCAGCTCCGGGCTCAGCATCCAGCGCTGTCCATCGAATACCTGACCGGCTCCGCACCCGAAACGTTCGGCTTTGTCGAGCAGGGCAAGGCCGATCTGGTCGTCTTGCCGGAGACCGCCGCGTTCTACATCACCGGTCATTCCGACACCTACATCTCCACGCCGTTCTATCTGGCGCAGTTGAATCTGTACGCCGGCGCCGACTTTTTGGCAGACGGCACGCTTGACCTCGACGCGCTGCGGCAGAAGCCGCTCATTCTCTCGCCGCTCGGCGGGCGGACGGACGAGGCCGCATGCCGTGCAGCCATTCAGGCGCTCGAACTGGACGACACGCCGGAGATCCTCCGCGTGCCCAACCTTGACTCCGTCTACGCTGAAACGCTCTGCGGCACGGGCTACACCGTCTCGCCGGCCAACCCGTCCGTCGGCCGCGTCCGCGGCCTGTACGGCAAGCCGCTGCCCGTCTCGCTCCCAGTCGTCGCGGTCTGGCTGCAGAACCGGCACGTGCCATGGTCGCCCGTCTTCACCGAGCTTCTGGCAAAGGAGGGCGGCGAGGCGTGAACACCAACTACATCCAGTGCTTCCTGACCGTGGCGCAGACCAGGAGCTTCACAGAGGCGGCGGGCGTGCTGTTCTACTCGCAGCAGACCGTCAGCAAATACATCGCCCAGCTCGAAGCTGACCTCGGCACGGCGCTCTTTGAGCGAAGCGCGCAGCCCATCCGGCTGACCGCCGCCGGACGGTACTACTACGTCCTGTTCCAGTCGGCCAACCAGCGGCTCAACTTTGTCTCGCAGGAGACAAAGCGGTATTACGAAACTCTCATCCACCATCTGTCGGTCGGCTGCTCGGAGTGGCTCAATCCATTTGGGCGCATCATGGACGCCGTGCAGTCCTTCCGCGCTGCACATCCGGACGTGCAGCTCTCCTTCCGCAAGCGCAACAACATCGAATTGCTGAACGATCTCGTTGACGGTACGGTCGAGCTTGCGCTGTTCTCCGAGGGACACCTTCCTGTCCACAAAGACATCGTCAGCACACCCGTCGCGCGCGAGCAGCTCTGCCTGTTCGGCCCGGCGGATGTCATCGGGTCGGAGCTGCCCGATGAGGCGCGCCGCCGGCGCGTAGAGCTGCCGTACCTGATGGTGCCGGGCTGGGATCGCAGCTACACGGAAAACATCGTCCTGGGTCGGCAGGAGCTGGAGGGCATCGACCCGCGCCCCGGTGCCGTGCGGTTCTTGCCGAATGTGGAGTCGATGTGCGCGCAGATGCGCTTTTCACGCTGTCTGGCCGTGTCCGACCGGAATTTTGGCTTCTTCAACGATATGCCCGGAATCGGCTACGAGCCGATCGAGGGCGAGACGCAGCTCTATTGCTGCACCCGCCAATTCTTCGAAAACCCGTTGGTCGGCGAATTTCTCGCGCAGCTCAAGTCTTCGCTGGCCGAATAACACGCGCGCAAAACAGAATGGCGCCGCTGCAAGAGAAATGCAGCAGCGCCTTTTTTCGTCCGCTGCAGTGCGCCCGGACTCGCGCCCAGGTGTAGGGGGTCTTCGATTTTGCTGTTTCCGTTGCGCCGAAATTCGTTGTAAGGTAATATCAGAAAAAATGATTTCTACAGATAGGAGTCCTGAATATGAATCCGTACTATCCCCATTTGTTTGAGCCGTTGACCATCAAACGGACTACCTTCCGCAACCGGCTGTTTGTCGCGCCGCATATGATGTCCCACATGGATTTCAACGGCCGGCCGGACGATTCCATGATCGCGTTCTTCGCAGAGAAGGCGCGCGGCGGCTTCGCTGTCGTCACGCTCGGCGACAGCCCGGTCGACCGTGAGCATGCCGCGACCAATCCGCGTTCGTTCGCGATCACGCCGGAAAACCAGCCGATGCTCGCCGAGATCGCCTTGGCGATCCACGAGGGCGGCGCGCTGGCCTCGCACGAGCTTAACCACGGCGGCAACACCGGCGTGCGCGAGGCCAACTTCGGCGGCGACGACTGGATGCCCTGGGGGCCGGTCGACGCGATCCGCTGGGACGGCCAACCCATCCACGGCATGACCGTCGATGAAATGGAGACAGTCGCGGAGCATTTCGCCGACTGTGCCGAGATCCTGAAAGACGCCGGCTACGACATGGTGCTGCTACACGGCGGCCACGGCTGGCTGCTCGACCAATTCATCTCCCCGCTCTACAACACCCGCACCGACGAGTTCGGCGGCTCGCTCGAAAACCGTGCGAAGTTCCCGCTGATGGTCATTGAACGCATTCGTGAGCGCTGCGGAGAAAACTTCCTGATCGAATACCGTATGTCCGGCTCGGAGGAGATCGAGGGCGGACTGACCAAGGCCGAGGGCATCGAGTTCGCCAAGCTGCTCGACGGCAAGGTCGACCTCATCCACGTCTCCGCCGGTCTCGACACGGAGGAGGCGCAGGCAGTTCACACCCATCCGACCATGTTCCTGCCGCACGGCGTCAACGTCCACTACGCGGCCGATATCAAGGCCGCCGGCGTCAAGACCCCAGTCGTCACACTCGGCGGCATCAACGACCCTGAGCTGGCCGAGCAGATCCTTGCCGACGGCAAGGCCGACGTCATCGCGATGGCGCGCGCCTCGATCGCCGACCCGTACTTCCCGGAAAAGGCGCGCCACGGCCAGGCTGCCGACATCATCCCCTGCCTGCGCTGTCTGGACTGCCTGACCGGCCTGCACGGCGGCAATAACCTCACGTGCGCCGTCAATTCGATGACCGCCCGCGAGAACCGCTACCGCAACTACATCCGACCCGCCGCGCGCCAGCGGAAGGTGCTCGTCGTCGGCGGCGGCCCCGGCGGCATGAAGGCTGCGGTGACGGCGGCCGAGCGCGGCCACACCGTGACCCTGGCAGAGGCCACGGACAGACTCGGCGGCCTTCTGAAATTCACGGATTATGACGATCTGAAAATCGACCTGCGCCGCCTGAAAGACTATCTGATCCATCAAGTGAAAAAAAGCGCCGTTGAAGTAAAGCTGAACACGACCGTCACGCCCGAGTTCATCCGCGCGGGCGGCTATGACGCGGTCATTCTGGCCGTCGGCTCCACACCGTCGCGTCCGCCGATCCCGGGTCTCGACGACCCGAGCGTCGAGCATGCCACGACCGTCTACACCAAGCTCGAGGAGTTCGGCAAGAACGTCGCGGTGCTTGGCGGCGGCTTGGTCGGCTGCGAGACGGGTCTGTATCTCGCCGAAAACGGCCACAACGTCACCATCATCGAGATGCAGAGCGAGATCGCGCCCGAGGCCAACTGGATGCACAAAGAAGGGATGATGCAGTCGTTCGCCAAAGCGCCGATCACCTGCCGCACCAACCTGCGCGTTTCGCGCATCGAGCCGGGCAAGGGCGTTTACGCCATCAACGCCGACGGCGAGGAGGAATTTGTCCCCGCGGAAGGCATCGTGTTCGCCATGGGCATGCGCCCGAACACCGGCACGGTAGATAAGCTCAAAGACGTGTGCCTCGACACCATCGCCGTGGGCGACTGTGTCCGCGCGCGTAAGGCTCGCCAGGCGATGGAGGAAGGCTTCTGGGCAGCCGTCCGTCTCGCCTGAGCACATCGGCGCCGGCTCCACCTCCCCGCCTCCGCCCCGCGCGGCGGCGGGAGCCGGACGCTTGAGCTGTGCAACCCGTGATTTCCGGCTGCATGCAGCCGTATTGAAAGGAGTCAAGTTCATGGAAAGAACACCGGAACAGCTCGCGCGCTTTGTCCGCCGCAAGGAGAGCGCGCGCGCCTGCGAAAACATGATGGGCCGCTTCTGCTTCTACCAGGCTGCCTGCCGCTTCGACGACATTCTCGCCATGTGGTCGGACGACCCGGATTCCCGCATCGAGCTGCCCTGGGGCGTCTACGACGGGAAGGAGGGCGTCGCCCGCTACTTCCGTGAGGAGCGCCCCGCACACGACGATCTTGAAGCACGCAAGGGCTACCTCGACCTCCAGGCGCTCAACGGCCGCATGATGGAGGTCGCCGAGGACAACCAGACCGCCCGCGCCATCTGGTTCACGATCGGCAGCTACACCGAGGTGAAGGATGGAACGCCGGACTGCCAGTGGCACTGGGTCAAATTCGCCGTCGATTTCAAGAAGGAGAACAACGTCTGGAAGCTCTGGCACATGGCCATTTTCCCGATCCTGCGAACCAAGTTTGACGTCTGCTGGACGGAAAACGAGAAGCTGACCCTCGAAAAGCTCAACGAGACGCCGCACTCGCCCGATCGCAAGCCGACGGCGCGCAACCTGTGGAGCTATCATCTTGACAATATCTACCCGCTGGGTCATCCGTCCCTGCCGAAGCCGTACAGCAACTTCGACATCGACGTCGGTTACGGCTATTAAGGAGGTGCGCAATATGAAAAAAGAAATGACCCTCGAGGAAATGAACCGTGAGGCTGACCGCCTTGAGATCATCGACACCTGCTGGAACAAGGTCTCCGCATACGCTTTCATGCACTCAAATGGTGTGGATCGCTCGCTTTTCTTCGACAAAATGTGGTCGAAGCGCGACGACATCGTCCATGTCATGCCGTGGGGCATCGAGGTCACGCGCGAGGCGAACGAATACAACCGTCACCCGACCGACAATATCTATGACGCCGACAGCGAGCCGGCCGAAGGCGGCTTCACCACAAACGGCATGCTGATGTTCCACTCCATCACGACCCCGGTCATCGAGGTCGCGGAGGATCTGCTCTCGTGCCGCCTGTCCTTCCGCTCCCCCGGCCACGAGACGTGCGTCTGGCCCGTCAACGCCAACGAGATGGAATACTCCGCCGAGTGGGCGTGGAGCGGCTACGGCTGGGACTTCATCCTGGAAGACGGCGAATGGCGCGTGCGGAATATGCGCGTCACGCCGGTATTCAAGTGCGATCCCAGAGTCTCCTGGGCCAAGGCGCCGGCGCTCGCGCCGGATGTAGTCGATTCGATCGTGCGCAACCTGCCGCCCGAAACGATCCCGGCGCCCCGGCTGTTCCAGTATACCGAGGATGTCATCGTCCCCTGCGACGAGCCGGAGCCACCCGAGCCTTACCACGACCTTGAGACCTGCAAGGGTCGCACCGAGATTGGCATTGGCTACGCTGCTGTCCACGGCTTTGCGACCGTCATGGAACAGCAAGGCGAAAAGGAGGGAAATTGATCATGGCTGTCAACGAAAAAGAACTGAGCCTGTCGCTCTTCCGGCTCCGCGCCGCGCGCGAGTGCGAGAATCTCGCAGGCCGCTTCGCCTATTTCTTCACCGCCTCGCAGACGCATAAGCTCGCCGCGCTCTTTGCCCGCCGCAGCGACCTGCGCATCGAGATGCCCTGGGGCGTCTACAACGGCGCGGACGCCGCTGAGCGCTGCTTCGAGCGGGATATGACCGACCGCGACAGCACCGACGCCCAGCGCATCGACGAGGACGTCCGCGGCCGTCTTGTGATGAACGACACCACAAGCGGCATTGTCGAGGTCGCCGGCGACGGCGACACCGCCAAGGGTCTGTGGATGTTCCCCGGCGTCGAGGGCTACAAGCTCGAAAACGGCCCGGAGGCGTTTTGGAACTGGAGCTTCCTTCGCATCGACTTCGTGTTTGAAGACGGCGCGTGGAAGATCTGGCACCTGACCGACGCCGCGTGCTACAACACCCCCTATTTTGAGGACTGGGGCAGCGGCAAGCGCTTTGTCTACACCCCGAAGCACTGCTCCGCCGACGAGCCGGCGCCCGCGCACTACGTCTACACGGCCGACGCCGTCTTCCCGGACGACGAGCTTGGCATTCCCCTCCCCTACGAAACCTGGGGCGAATAATCTCCCTGTCCGTTGGTTATTTGGCGCTTTTGCGCCGGGTAATATCATCCCCGCAAAGCAAGTTTCTGAAAGAGGCACATGAGCAGACAGTAAAAAGGAGGAACCACTATGAAAAAAGCTCTTTCATTGCTTCTCGTTCTCACACTTGTTTTATCCCTTTCCGCCTGCGGCGGCGCGGAGGAATCATCGGCCACACCAACGGATCCCACACAGGCGCAATCAGGCGGCGACCAGGAGCAGTCGCCGAGCGACACGCCGGAGGGCGCAGCCGGCCTCGGCAATGCCGGCGAAGCCATTGACAAGGAGACACACGAGTACACCGAGATCACCATCGGCAGCGTCGGCGATAAATTTATCGGCCACTTTGACCCGACCGGCGGCTACAGTACCGACACCTCGTGCTCATCGAGAACGCTCGTCTATGACCATGCGTTCGAGATCGATCCCGAGACGAAGGAATGGTACTCCAACATTTTCGACGAGTACAGCTTCGACGAGGAGACCTGCGTTGCCACCTGCCACGTGAAGAACGGCGTCGTCTTCTACCGCAATCAGGAGCAGATGCTTGCCAGCGACATTCTCTACAGCTTCCAGTGCAATTCAATCTCGCCGCGTACAGCCGGCACCTGGGCGCAGTGGATCGTCTTTGACGACTGCTACGTCTCCGATGACGACATGACGCTGTACATGCAGTTCACAGCGCCCTACGGCATGTGGGAGTATCAGCTCGGCCAGTCCGGCATTCTCGACAAGAGCTGGGTCGACGAGCATGGCGGCTTCGACAGCTTTGACTGGTTCGACATCGATCTGGTCAACGGCTCCGGCCCGTACTACCCGACCGAATTCACCATCGGCATCTCCACCTCCTACGAGAAGGTCGAGAACTGGTGGGGCGACGATCTGTGCACTACGGCCTACTGCTACGCCGACAAGATCAACTGCCTTCAGTACTCCGACGAGACCTCGATGATGGTCGACTACGAGAACAAGGTGCTCGACATGGTTCTGTCGATCAGCGCCCAGAGCTTCGACCGCGTGCTGGCCTCTCCGGATACGCTCGGCACCGCGCAGTCCACCAGCTCCAACTGCGTCGCGGCCATCTCGCTGAACCACGACACGCTCTACGGCACCGAGCTGCTCGACAATGAGGATCTGCGCAAAGCCATCTGCTACGGCGCCGACTGGGACGCCCTGGCCGAGCTGGCCTATGGCAGTCTGTACACCCCGGCAAGCTCTGTGCTTCCGTCCTCAATGCAATTCTCTGTCAGCGGCTGCTCCTACGAGTATGACCCCGAGTACGCCAAGGAGTGCCTCGACGCCAGCGGACTGGCCGGCAGCACCTTGACCTGGGTCGCCAACTCCGGCACCACCGCCGCTACGATCGCAGAAGCCTTCCAGGCCTACATGGGCGATCTCGGTCTGAACATCGACGTCGAAATCTACGACACGCTGACCTGCATCAGCCTGTGGGAAACGCCAAATGCCACCGACTTCCAGCTTTGCAACAACAACAATGCCAACACCTCCGGCGACGCATATGAGTTGGTCCGCAACTTCTCCTCCGATACCAGCTTCTACTGCAACAACCGGCAGGATCCGGAATTCAACGAGATGGTCGAAGCAAGCATCTGCACGACGGACGACGCCCTGCGTGCTGAATACTTCGCCGAGATCCAGGAATATATTTTCAACGATTATTCCATTATTCCGATCTGCGAGTGGAACGTCGCGCTCGCCTATCACGACACCATCGTCAGCACGCGTCTGACTGATGTCTATCAGCCCGACCTGCGCTACATCGGCTTCTGAGGCGCACGCCGCGGCAGGGTGCAGACAGCCCGCCGACGGCCATCGGGCATCACCCGGGGCAACGAGGTCAGGGGCGGCCGGCTTAGGCCGGCCCCCTTCCTCGTATTCTTCCATCTCCATTCCCGCCGCCGGCCGGGCATGACCGGACGGCGCGGCATTGATCTGTCAGCATATGGCCCGCTTTGCGGGCAGACTTTAAAACACAGGAGGGAACCGCAACATGAACTACGCTGTCAAAAAAGTCGTCCCATCCCCGACCCGCGCCGCCGTTCTGTACCAGTCCACCTGGCTGGTCGAGCAGACGGTTCGCTTCAACGAGCTTCGCATCCTGGAAAACGCGGTCGTCATCGCGCCCGAGGGCAAGCATGTCACTCTGACGGTGAACGGCATCGGCTGTCCCATCCGCAAGGGCTTGTATAAGGGCGATGTGGTTCTGACCGTGGCGGATAACTATGTCATGGCGCCCGGCGGCCTGATGAAATTCAATGAGATTTCCCGTAATATCCACGCCGGCGTCGTTGTCGAAAACGGCAAGGTGCAGGAGAACAAGGGCATCGCGGCCATCATAGACGGCGGCGCCGTCACCGACGAGAAGGCCGAAGGTATCTACATCGGTACAAGCGAGGAGTCCTTCAACGGCATCGTCGTCGACAACAGCGATTACACCATCAAAAACGTCAAAATGGACTTTGAGGGCTTCAGCGACAACGACTTCCTCGGCGTCGGCACCGGCGTCACCGCAGTCGGCAAGTCGAAGGTTCGCATCGAAGACTCTGAATTCACCTTCTCGGGCGTCACGCGCTGCGCCATCCACGCCGGCGGCGACAGCGAGGTCTATGTCAAAAATTGCGACATCACCAACCTCTCACCGGATACCGACTGGCTCGGCGGCTTCTCCTGGCAGGTCGGCTTCCTCGGCAGCAACCGCCTGACCCAGCTCACCGACAACGCCACTGTCACCTATGAAAACTGCCGCCTCAAGACCAATGGCTGGGGCATCTGCTCCATCGACGGCAGCGACGAGGGTGTCAAGATGCTGCTCAAGGACTGCAAGATGGAGCTGTCCGGCTCGCGCGCGCACGGCTATGGCTCGTTCTGCATCGGCGACAATGAGATCGTCTACGACCACTGCGATGTCGATGTCTTTGGCTATCCGATGCTCGTCATGGGCATGGAGGGCAAAGGCCGCCCGTCCATCCTCAACGGCTCGACCATCCGCGGCCGCCGCTTCGGCGCAATGGTCATCAGCGACGACAACAGCGTCTTCACCATCTCTGACTCCGCGTTCGACACCGGTAAGTCCAGCCTTGTCGTCAAGGGCTCGGCCTCGATCATCAACGTCACAAACTCCACCTTCAGAGCCGGCAACAACGTCGTCCTGCAGCTCATGGATCCGGACGAGTCCGGCATGAACGTGCTCGAGTATAAGATCCCAGTCGGCGAAGTCGATACCGCGCTCGCTGACCGCGACCTTACACATGCGTCCGAGACCGAGGATGTCATTCTCAACCTGACGGACTGCACGATCTCCGGCGACTTCTTCAACTCTACCACAAACCTGCGCGCCTATAGGCGCAACGCCCGCGGCGGTATGGGCTACTTCCATGACACCGTCATCGGCGTGCGCGCCTCCGACGGCGAGGGCGGCCACTGGGAGGAAGGCAACCCGCGCCACGGCGGCGATGACCTGCGCGGCCCGAAGAACCTCGGTCTGAACCTGAAAAGCACGAAGCTCACCGGCATCGTCTCGGCGGCCACGCAGGCCTACCGCGAGGGTCTGACCGTGATCCTCGAGGATAACCGCATGGAGCTGTCCAACGTCACGCAGACCGCCGCGCCGGCCATCAATAACGGCGTTATCGTCTCGCTCGACGAAAAGAGTGTCTGGACGGTCACTGGCACGAGCTATCTCACGGCGCTCACCCTCGCCGACGGCGCTTCGCTCACCGCGCCCGAGGGCAAGACGCTCACCATGACTGTCGACGGCGTGGAAACCGCTGTCAATCCCGGCGCCTACACCGGACAGATCGTCCTCACGGTCGCATAACCATCATCACAGGAGGAACAAAATCACATGATCAGCAAAACGATTGAACCCGGCCTCGTATGGGAGGTCAAAAAAGATCTGGAACTCTACGTTCTCAACTTCAAAGAGGGCGGTGCGATCACTGCGCCCGAGGGCAAGCAGGTCACAATGACCATCAACGGCGTCGGCGCCGAGATCGTCCCGGGCTATTATAAGGGCGACATCCGCCTGATGCTCACAGATATCTACGATATGACGCCGCACGGCCTGCGCTCGATGGCACAGATCCACACGCCGATGAACCCGGCGCTCGTCATCCGAGACAACGCGGTCGATGAAGCCAAAAGCGCCACCATTTTGCTCCAGGACGGCAGCTATGACGGGGAAAAAATGACCGGCACCTACATGGCGACGACCAAGGGCGAGCAGAACGGCGTCATCATCGAGGGCGACTCGACCTACGAGATCACCGGCGCGCAGTTCGATATGGAGGGCTTCGCCTCCTGTGACTTCGTCGGCGCGGGCGCGGCCGTCACCGCGATCGACAACGCCAACGTCACGATCCAGGACTGTGAGTTCAACCTTGCAGGCGTTACCCGCTGCGCCGTCCACGTCGGCGGTGAGAGCAAGGTGCTCGTCAAGGACTCCAAGCTCATCAACATGAGCCCGGACAGCGACAAGGTCGACACCTTCTCCTGGATGGTCGGCTTCACCGGCACCAACCGCCTCGTGCAGCTCACCGACCACGGCCAGGTCACCTACGAGAACTGCGAGCTGCGCTCAAATGGCTGGGCCATCAGCTCGATCGACGGCGGCGGCGACGTCCACATGGTCATGAAGGACTGCTATATGGAGCTGACCGGCCCGCGCAGCCACGGCTACGGCGCGTTCTGCATCGGCGACAACACCGTCACCTATGACCATACACACTGCCGGATCAACGGCTATCCGATCCTCATCATGGGCGAGGAGGGCATCGGCCGCGCAGCCATCATCAACGGTTCTCTGATCGAGGGACGCCGCTTCGGCGTCATGGTCCACAAGGACGACAATTCTGTTATCACTCTGAAGGACTCCGCTTTCAAGACCGGCAAGTCGACCATCTGCTCGAAGGGCTCGGCCTCGACCTATGAGATCGACAATGTCACGATGGAACCGGGCAATGGCGTCATCCTCCAGCTCATGGACAATGACGAAACGGATATGTGTACCGACAACTACTTTGTCCCGGTCGGCGTCAAGGACGAATACGTCGAGGGTCGCGACCTCGCCGCTGTGTCGGACACCGAGGACGTCGTGATGCATATCTCGAACTGCTCACTCAAGGGCGACTTTTTGAACTCCACCACCGAGCTGCGCGCCAATCTCAACGGCGTCAAGGGCGACGCGGGCTACTTCATGTACCGCAACATCGGCGCCATCCGTATGGACGGCTTCGGCGAGCCGGCTGATCCGCTGGGTCACGGCGGACACGCCAACCGGCCGCAGGCCAATCCCCGCCACAGGGACGATCTGCAGGGTGCGAAAAACCTCGGCCTGTTCCTGAAGAACGTGCAGCTCGAGGGCGTCGTCTCGTCCGCGATGCAGACCTACCGCGAGGGTCTGTACGTCATCGAGCCGATCAACCGGCTCGAGCTGTCGAATGTCACGCAGACCCCTGCGCCGACCGTCAACAACGGCGTCGTCGTCACGCTCGATGAAAAGAGCGCCTGGATCGTCACCGGTACGAGCTATCTCACCTCGCTCACCCTTGCCGAAGGCGCCGTGCTCACCGCGCCCGAGGGCAAGACGCTCGTCATGACCATCGACGGCGTCCCCACCGCCGTTCAGTCCGGCTCCTACACCGGCAAGATCGTGCTGACCATCGCCTGATTCCATCCGCGCCGCGCTTCGCCCATCCGCGAAGCGCGGCGCTTTTTTGCGCGATCCCATGGACACGGTATACCATTTTCGCTTTTTGTGTTATACTAGAGTCAAACTGAAAAAAGGAGTTCCCTGACATGGCAATCATTTCGATCACAACCGACAATCTGGCCGCAGTGACCGCATCTTCCACCCCAGTCCTGGTGGATTTCTGGGCTTCCTGGTGCGGCCCGTGCCGCCAAATTGCGCCGTTGCTCGACCAGATCGCGGCAGAGCGTCCCTCCCTGCTCATCGGCAAGGTCAATGTGGACGAACAGCCGGAGCTGGCCGCGCAGTTCGGCGTCTCCAGCATCCCGACCCTTCTCGTGTTCCGGGATGGGCAGGTCGCGGCGCGTTCGGTCGGCGCAGTGCCAAAACGGCAGATCGAGGCACTGCTTGCACAAGCGGAGATCTGAAAAGCAGCAAAGGAGGGCTATCATGTCCATCAAAACAATTACAAAAGAAAATTTCAACGAGGAGATCGTCGTCTCCGACCTGCCCGTGCTGGTGGATTTCTGGGCGCCTTGGTGCGTCTACTGCCGGCGTATCGCACCGGTACTTGACCGCATGGCGGACAATCTTGACGGCCAAGTCGTGATCGCTAAGATCGACGTCGACGAACAGCCGGAGCTGGCTGCGCAGTTCAGCGTCGAGACCATCCCGGCGCTGTTCCTGTTTCAGAACGGCGAGCCGGGAGAAAAGCTGGTCGCACCGTCCTCCCAGGCGCAGATCGAGGCCTGGATGGACGAGCAGCTCTGACGGGAGGGTCTGGCATGGAACGCTATTATGACGTGGTCATTCTCGGCGGCGGCCCAGGCGGCTACACCGCCGCGCTTTATTGCGCGCGCGCCGGGCTGTCGACGCTCGTGCTCGAAAAGCTCTCGCCCGGCGGTCAGATGGCGACGACGGAGCTGATCGACAACTATCCCGGCTTCGACGAGGGCGTCGACGGCTTCGAGCTGGCAGAGAAAATGCAGCGCGGCGCCGAGCGCTTCGGCGCGGTCACGGAATTCGCTGAGGCCACCGCTGTCGACCTGAAGGGCCACCCGAAGCGGATCGAAACGACCAGCGGCTCGGTGGAGGCCGGCGCCGTCATCCTCGCCACCGGAGCCGGCCCTCGCCCGCTCGGTCTGCCCGGGGAGGACGCGCTTCGCGGACGCGGCGTCTCATACTGCGCGACCTGCGACGGGATGTTCTACCGCGAAAAGGCCGTCGCGGTCGTCGGCGGCGGCAACACCGCGGCCGGCGACGCGCTCACGCTCGCCAAGCTCTGCAAAAAGGTCTATCTCGTCCACCGCCGTGACCAGCTTCGCGCCTCGCGCAGCTACCTCGAGCCGCTGAAAAATGCCGGCAATGTGGAGTTTGTCTGGAACGCAAAGCCCGTCTCGCTTGAACAGGCGGGCTGCCTGACCGGCCTGACGGTAGAGGATGTAAATACCGGCGCACAGCGCACGCTGCCAGTCGACGGCGTATTCGTCGCGGTCGGCCGCGTCCCCGACACGGCGCTTTTCGCCGGGCAGGCCGCGCTTGACGACGGCGGCTACCTCATCGCAGGCGAGGACACAAAAACCAGCGTCCCCGGCGTATTTGCCGTCGGCGACGCGCGTACCAAGCAGGTGCGCCAGGTCGTCACCGCCTGTGCCGACGGCGCCATCGCCGCACAGGGCGCGGAGGAATACCTCTCCGCATCGACCTGAATGAAAAGCGCCCGTTCCGCGGATGTGGAACGGGCGCTTTTGCACTGGAAACTGCACATCATTTGTGCTATACTGTGCGCAGGAAACGGAGGAATGCACCATGGAATTCAAATTTGACACCCAGCTCCTCATCGAAGGCGAAGACCTGGATGAAGACGCGATCCACGACCATATTTTGCAGACCATCCCCGGCGACTGCCTGCTCGCAGTCGGCGACGAGACGCTCATCAAGATCCACTATCACACGAACGAGCCGTGGGACGTGCTCTCCTACTGCGCCACGCTCGGCGACATCCATGATATCGTAGTGGAAAACATGGCTCGCCAGGCTGCCGGACTGACCGGTTGAAGCAAGCCGGCATATGCCAAGCAGCAGCACGGCATATGCCAAACTCAATGGAGGTGCCGCCGTCGGGCGGTTCTCCTTCCCTGACCGCAAACGCCGCGAACCGGTTCGGCTTCAGCCGACCGTTTCGCGGCGTTTTTTTCAAAATCTCGTCTGTTCCTGTAACCAAACCGACGTAACGTGCGATTATCAGGGTGACGGCTGTCAAACAGATCTGGAGGTGAGCACATGGAGGAAGCGGAGCTGTTGGAAGCGCTGCGCCGCGGCAGCACGGACGCGCTCGAACAGATCATTGCGCGCTACGGCGCGTATGTGTTCACTGTGGTGCGCAACCGCGCGTGCGGTCAGCTTACGCAGGAGGATCTGGAGGAGATCGTAAGCGACGTCTTTGTCGCGCTCTGGCAGCGTCCAGACTGCGTCCGTACGGATTGCCTCAAAAGCTGGCTCGGCGCCCTCGCACGCAACAAGGCCGTCGACCGCCTGCGGCGCATCACGCCGCTGCTGCCGCTGGACGAGGACTTTCTCTCTCTCAACAGCCCGCTGTGGGAGACGCTGGCTCAGCAGGAGCGAGCCGCGCTTGTCCACGCGTCGCTCAAGTCGCTCGGCGAGCCGGATCGGGAGATCTTTCTCCGCTACTACGACCTGTGCGAGAGCACCGCGGAGATCGCCAGGCGGACAGGCTTGAGCGTCGCTGCCGTCAAAGCACGCCTCTGCCGCGGCAGGCAGAAGCTGAAACAATTCTTAACCGAAAGGGGTTTGAGCGATGAAAATAGCATTCAGCGACTGGATCGCGGAGACTGATCCGGACACGCCCGCATATGCGCCCGTCGACCCCGCCGTCATAGAAAGGATCAGGGAACAGGCCATGGATAAAATCCAACCGAAAAAGAAGCTGAGCAGACGAGCAAGGGCTTTCCTCACTGCAGCCGCAGTGCTGGCCGCGCTGAGCATCACTGCCGGTGCCGTCTATCTAGCATCGCACGCCGGGAGCCGCGAGCTGATGGAGGCCGGGCCGCTCAGCAACGGCAATCATCCGCAGGTCATCGACGAGACCTCCGCCGCCATCCTCAGCGAGGCGGAGTCGGCGGTCGGCCTGCAGAGCACGGACAACGGCTCCGCTGTGACGCTCGAGTCCATTATGGGCTTCGCCACAGACCAGCTCTCGGTCATCTACCTCACGCTGAACGTCGCCTATCCCGAGGGCACTGAATTCGACTGCAGCGCGGACGACCTCGGCTTTGTCGTACAGCATTTGGAATTTGACCCGGACATGCACGTCTCCGGCGGCGGCAGCAGCGTCGCCATTTACAACGACGACAGTACTTACTCCATCATGCTGATGTACGAATTTGAAGGCGACCTGTCCGGCTCCCGCGCCACGCTGGAGCTGACGGATTTCGCCAACATCGGCGAGGAGAATATGCGCAGGCTCTTTGACGGCACGGCCAAAGCAGAGGTACCGGGCACCTGGCGCTTCACGTTCGATCTGCCGCTTGACAAGCCGGACACGGTCGCGTTCGATCCGGCGCTCTTTGACAGTGCGGCATTCCATCCAGTGTCGATCTCACTGTGTGGATTCGGCGGCGCTCTGACACTGGCCGACGACAGCGTATACCTTGAGCGGATCGCGCTGGAGCTGGCGGATGGGACGACCTATGACGGCGTGTTTCGCAGCTTCGCAGCCGGCAACGATGAGACCGGCGAGATCCATTATACCTACGGCTTCGTCTTTGAAGCGCCGCAGGATCTGTCGAACGCGGCAGCGCTCCTCATTGAGGGCGTGCGGGTGCCGCTGGAATAACGCAGCCGGCACCGAAAGACATTGGTGAAACGCTACGAGGTTTTTGGGGCAAGCTGAAGCGCCGGAAGAAGCTATGCTTCTTCCGGCGCTGAGACTGTCAAAGAACGCCTGTGGCGTTCTTTGACAGGAGGATTGCGGCCTGCCGCAGCGCACGCCATGTCCGCTGATAGCGGACACGGCGCACGTTTCCAGGCCGAGCGGTGTTTTCTCCGACGCACAGGTCGCCGGAGAA
>CAZJBT010000017.1:0-22018 GCA_964544345.1 uncultured Oscillospiraceae bacterium | reverse complement strand
CCTGAAATTCCTCTTTGCCGACTGCAGCCACCGTCAGGCTGATGCCGTCGATGGCGATGGAGCCTTTCTCCACGACGAGCCGCAGGATCTCCGGCGTGGTCTGGATGCGCACCCACACGGCGTTTCCTTCGCGGCGCTGCTCCGTGATCGTGCCCACGCCGTCGATGTGGCCAGAGACGATATGCCCGCCAAAGCGGCCATCCGCAGCCATCGCACGTTCAAGATCGACCGGATCCCCGCTGCGAAGCTGCCCCAGGTTGCTCCGCCGCAGCGTCTCCGGCATCACATCCGCGGTGAAGCCGTCTGCCGAGAGCGCAGTGACCGTCAAGCAGACGCCATTGACTGCAATGGAGTCGCCAACTTTTGTCCCCTCCAATACTTTTTCGGCGCGGATCGCAATTTTCCCGGAAATCTGACCGGACAGCACGCTGCGCACCGTCCCGATCTCCTCAACGATTCCAGTAAACACCTTCAAAGCCTCCTGTCAAATCGTATTCCAGCAGCAGATCCCCGCCAAGCTGTGTCACCTGCAGGCCGGACAACTGCGCTGCGCCGTCCGGCGTATCCGCGCCAAGCCCCTCCACCGGCGTCTTGGCCTCCGCACCGCCGAGCAGCTTCGGCGCAACATAGGCACAGACATGATTCACGACGCCAGCACGCAGCGCCGCCTCATGGAGCTGTCCGCCGCCCTCGATCAGCACGCTGTTCAGCTTTTCCTGCCCGAGCCAATCCATCAGCGCCCGCAGATCCACCCGGCCGTCCGCTCCGGGCAGGCAGACGGCCCGAACCCCAAGCGCGTTGAGCGCACGGACACGATCCTCGCTGCATACCGCATAGGCCACGACGGTGGGATACTGCCCTGCCGTCCGGCAGAGCTGGCTGTCGAGCGGAATGCGGAGATGCGAGTCCACAATGACCCGAACTGGCTGGTGCGCACCGGGCAGGCGGCAGTTGAGCATGGGGTCGTCAGCGAGCACAGTGCCGATGCCAGCCAAAATGGCTGCGAAACGCCCCCGCAGGCGATGGACGTGCGCCCGCGCGGTCTCCCCAGTGATCCACTGCGACACGCCGGTGTGTGATGCAATCTTTCCATCGAGCGTCATCGCGTATTTCATGACCACATAGGGCCGCCCGGTAAGGATAAAGTGGAAGAATTCCGGGTTGAGCGCATCGCACTCGCTGCGCAGCACGTCCTGCTCCACAGCGATACCGTGCGCCCGGAGCGTCTCCACGCCTTTTCCGCTGACAAGCGGGTTCGGATCGCGCGAGCCGATGATCACCCGGGCAATGCCGTGCTCCAGGATCGCCTCCGTACACGGCGGCGTGCGCCCATGGTGACAGCACGGCTCGAGCGTCACATACATTGTGGCTCCCTTTGCCGGCTCTGTCAGCGCGGCGAGCGCGTTGCGCTCTGCGTGAAGCTCGCCGCATTTCCGGTGATATCCTTCTCCAATAACGCGGCCGTCCTTCACAATGACGGCGCCGACCATCGGGTTTGGCGCCGTCCAGCCCACGCCCTGTTCGGCGAGCGCGATCGCCCGCCGCATAAATTTCTCATCCTCCTTCACGGAGCCGCCTCCTTCCAGCGCAGGACATAAAAGCGCCCTGCGGAATCAAACATCCACAGGGCGCTCGCTTTGAGCCAAAAAAAGCGCTCTGAAATGATCTCTCATTTCAGAGCGCCAGCACATACAGCATGCCGTCTTCTTCCATCCAGACTATACTGTCGGCCCCGGAATCACACCGGGTCATGCGGATCATTTGGATCGCTCGCGGGCTTTACCGCCGGTGGGGAATCACACCCCGCCCTGAAGACTCTTAAATTATGATCATATTATAGAAGGATTTTCCGTTCTTGTCAAGTACGCGTCAGAAAAAGGCAGCAAAGAAGGCGACGACGCAAGAGTGCGCTCTGCCGTCCAGGCGGCGGAGCGCCCCAAGCCGCCGCCTGGACGAGTAAATATGGGCAAGTTGTAAAGTTTTTGTGACTGCGGCAGTTCGGCTTGATTTTACTCGCCCGGTCAGTTATAATACTAATGTTCAAAAATGAACAAATAAACCAGCAGCCGCGCCAGGGAGGCGATCGCATGGATGTCATGATCGACAATCTGTATGTCACACGGGAGCTGTATTCGATGCTCTTCGGCCCAATTTGTGCAAAGTACCGTCTCACCAGGGCGGAGATGCTGGTACTGCTTTTTCTCTCCAAGAGCAGCCGTGCCGATACGGCGACGGACATTGTGGAAACCTTCAAGATCACCAAGTCGCACGTCTCCGCATCCGTGCGAGATCTCATCGCGCGCGGGTATCTGGAGAGTCGCTGCGACAGTCAGAATCACCGAAAGATCCATCTTCGGCTGCGCGAGAATGCCGATGCAGTCATTCAAGAGGGTCATGCCGTGCAGGAGGCATTTTTGAACGTGCTCTGCCGCGGCTTCAGCGAGGAAGATCGCCTCGCCTTCCGAAGCTACCTCCAGCGAATCAATCACAACGCAAACGAATATTTCAACGAACATCTGAACGCGAAAGGAGCGGAACCGGCCTATGCAGAATTGGAACAACATCACTGATCTTTCCCACGAGCTGACCTACCACCGGTATATGATGAATCAGGGGCAGATGCGAGGCCTGTTTCAGGAGCTTTCCATACCGGAATATATTGCGCTGCACGCTATCGCGCGCTCTGCCTCTGAAAAAGGCGATTCATCTGAAAAGACCTATCTGAAAGACATTGCCGGCGAGCTGCGGCTCTCCATCTCCCAGGCCTCCAAAATGGCCGGCGGCCTGCGCGACAAAGGCCTTGTGACCTGGTCGCACGACGGCAACGGGAGCGAGGGCACCTATGTTGCCATCACCAGCTCCGGGCTTCACCTGATGGAGCGGCAGGAGACCATTCTGCGGGACTATTACACCCGCGTGGCAGAAAAATTCGGCAGAGAAAATCTTGTCTCACTGCTAGAGCTGATGGTTCGGCTCGAAGCTGTGATGGACGAAGCGCTGCCGGATGAGCACAGCGAAGGAGATGATCCGGTTGACCTATGAACGTTTGAACCGCTTTGCGGCGGAGAAAGAGGCGCTCTGCCGCAAAAATGACAACATCGCGCCGCTTCTCTACGACGAATACGGCGTGAACAAGGGGCTGCGCGACGAGAACGGCAATGGTGTGCTCGCAGGGCTGACCAACATCTCAAAAATCACGGCTTCCAAGGTGATCAACGGGAAGAAAACGCCCTGCGAGGGCGAGTTGTGGTACCGCGGCTACCGCGTGGAAAAGCTGATCGACAGTCTCAACGGCGCGCTGGGCTTTGAGCGCATCGCCTATCTTCTGCTGATGGGCGAGCTGCCGGATCCGGAGGAGGAACGCCGCTTTGCAAAGCTCATCGGCGCATGCCGGACGCTCCCCACAAACTTCACCCGCGACGTTATTATGAAAGCGCCGAGCGATGACATCATGAACTCCATGACGCGCAGCATCCTGACGCTCGCGTCCTATGACAAGACGGCGAAGGACACCTCGGTCGGCAACTCGCTGCGCCAGTGTATCCAACTCATCAGCGAATTTCCGCTGCTCGCAGTCTACGGCTACCACGCATACAACTACTATGAGAAGATGGACAGCATGGTCATCCACCGCCCCAACCCCAAGCTCTCGACGGCGGAAAACCTGCTGATGATGCTGCGCCCGGACAAGTCCTACACGGCCACTGAGGCGAAGGTGCTCGACACTGCGCTGATCCTCCACATGGAACACGGCGGCGGCAACAACTCGACGTTCACCACGCGCGTCGTCACCTCATCCGGCTCGGATACCTACTCCACCATTGCCGCGGCGATGTCCTCGCTGAAGGGGCCGAAACACGGCGGCGCAAATATCAAGGTGATGGAGATGATGACAGATATCCGCGCCCATGTCCGCGATTTTGCCGACAAAGACGAAATCGAGGCCTATTTGACCAAGCTCTTGGACAAGGAAGCCTTTGACCAAAAGGGTCTGATCTACGGAATGGGTCACGCGGTTTATTCGCTCTCTGACCCGCGTGAGCGCGTGTTCAAGGGCTATGTGGAGCAGCTCGCCGCGGAAAAGGGACGGGAGCAGGATCTGCTGCTCTATGAGAGCATCGAGGAGCTGGCTCCGAAGATCATTGCCAAAAAGCGGCGCATCTACAAGGGCGTCAGTCCCAACGTGGACTTTTACAGCGGATTTGTCTACGACATGCTCGGCATCCCGCTCGAGCTTTACACCGCCATGTTCGCCATTGCCCGCATCGTCGGCTGGAGCGCGCACCGCATCGAAGAACTGATCTGCATGGACAAGATCATCCGTCCGGCGTATATGAGCGTCATGGAGGAGCGGTAAAGATCCGCTGCCGAACGCGCGCAGCCGCGATCGCTCTGTTTCGCGCGTCAATGTAAAAAAGAAAAGCGTTCACGATTTCAAAGGGGCTGCTGCAGAATGACCTGCAGCAGCCCCTTTCAGGCAGCATCTGCTTTTATTGCGCTATCATGCCGGACTGCGTCTTATAGAGCAGCGCGTACTGGCCGTCTATGGCCATCAGCTCGTCGTGCGTGCCCTGCTCGGCGATGGTGCCGTTTTCGATCAGCAGGATCAGGTCGGAATCACGAATCGTAGAGAGCCGGTGCGCGATCAGGAACGACGTGCGGCCTTTGCAGATGCGCAGCATGGCGCGGCGGATGTTTTGCTCGGTCACGGTATCGACCGAGCTGGTCGCCTCATCGAGGATCAGGATCGGCGCATTCGTGAGCACCGCGCGCGCGATGGTGAGAAGCTGCCGTTCTCCTTGTGACAGCTCCGCGCCGCCCTGGCTGAGTACGGTATCGTACCCATTCGGGAGCCGCTCGATGAACGCATCCGCTCCGGCGACACAGGCAGCCTCCCTGACCTGCTCCATAGACGCATCAGGGCTTCCGTAGGCGATATTCTCCCGCACGGACGCGGCAAAGAGCGCAGTGTCCTGCAGCACGACGCCGAACGCCTCGCGCAGATCGCGCATTCTATACTCGCGCAGATCGTGCCCATCGAGCGTGATGCGCCCGCCCGTCACATCGTAAAAGCGCGTCAGCAGGTTGATGAGCGTGGTCTTGCCGGAGCCGGTCGAGCCGACGACGGCGACCTGCGTTCCGGCTGGGATCGTCAGAGAGATATCCTTCAGGATCGGCTTTTCCGGATCATAGCCGAAGCTCACATGCTCGAGTACGATATCCCCGCGCGGATGCTCAAGCGGGAACGCGTCCGCCCGATCCGCCGGCTCCGGCTCCTCGTCGAGGATCTCAAATACACGCTCCGCGCCGGCCACGGCGGTCTGAAAGTTGTTGTAGATATTCGCGATCTCCACGAATGGGCGCGTAAACTGGCGCACATAGAGCAGAAAGCTCGTGATAAGGCCGATGCTGGAAATGCTGCCGCCAACAAAAAGCAGGCCGCTGAACACCGCAATCGCCACATAGCAAAGATTGTTGATGACATTCATCAGCGGCATCAGATACCCCGACCAGATCAACGCGAGGATGGAGACACGGCAGAGCGCCTCGTTTGTCTCCTCAAACGCAAGCTCCGACTCCGCCTCGCGGCAGAACGCCTTGATGACCGGGATGCCGGAGATATCCTCCTCGATCTGGCCATTCAGGATCCCCAGGCTTTTCTGCTGCTCGGCAAAAAGTTTTTTGGTGTGCTTCGTCACGATCTTCGTCAAAAGGAAGATCAGCACGACGCCGACCAGCGAGACAAGCGTCAAAAGAGGGCTGAGCCACAGCATCATCACCAGGATGCCGAGGATCGTGAATCCGTAGGTCAGAAGCAGCGTCAGCGAATTGGAGATCGTGGTGCTGATGTTGTCCACGTCGTTGGTAAGCCGGCTCATCAGCTCGCCGTGCTGGTGGCGGTCGAAGAACGCGAGCGGCAGCGTTTTGATCTTGTTAAACAGCGTGCTGCGGATATGGTGAATGATGCGCTGGCCGATGGAGGCCATCAGGAACTGCTGGAGGAACTTGACAAGCCACTCGCCAACGTAGAGCGCGATGAGCAGCACAAGGATCACGGTGACTGGCTCGGCCGCGCGGACGGCAGTGACCGTCCGGCCGGTGACATAGGGCGAGAGGATCGCCGCGCCCGACGAGAGCGCCGAGAGCAGCAGGATCCAGCCCAGACCCTTTCGGTGTCCCTTGGTGAGATCCCAGAGCCGCCGGAGCGTTCCTTTGAAATTCTTCGGCTTAACGACGACCGTTCCGCGTCCGGGGCGGGAAATGCCGTTCAAATCAGCGGGCGGCGCCGCATTATTTTTTGCCATTTGTTCCGCCTCCGATCTGGGAATCATAGATCGCCCGGTAAGTAGCGCAGGTCTCCATCAACTCTGCGTGCGTGCCGAAGCCCTGCACCACGCCGTTGTCCAGGCACACGATACGGTCTGCGCGCATGACCGTGGAGATCCGCTGGCTGATGAGGAGCACTGTCATTTCCCCGTCCATGTTCTGCAGGCCATTCAGGACGGCGGTCTCTGTCTGCGCGTCGAGTGCGCTGGTGCAGTCGTCCAGGATGAGGATCTTTGGCCGGCGGACGAGGGCGCGCGCGAGCGCAAGCCGCTGCTTCTGCCCGCCCGACAGGTTGACGCCGCCTTGGCCGAGCTGCGTGTCGTAACCGTTCGCCGTCTCGCGGATAAACGAGTCGGCACAGGCGATCTTCGCCGCCTGCTCGATCTCCTCCTCGTCCGCATCCTTCCGACCCCAGCGAAGGTTTTCGCCGATGGTTCCGCTGAACAGCAGCGCTTTCTGCGGAACTACCGCGATCGCCGTGCGCAGATGCACTGCGTCGATCTGCGTCACGTCGCAGCCATCCACTCGGATCTGCCCTTCTGTCGCATCGTAAAAGCGCGGGACGAGATTGACGAGCGTAGTCTTGCCGGATCCGGTCGGGCCGATGATGCCAACCGTCGCGCCAGCCGAAATGCGGAAGCTGACGTCCTTCAGCGACTCCTGGCCCGCGCCGGCATATGTGAAGGAAACATGGTCAAACTCGACCGCTCCCAGGATGCTCGGCCGCAGCGGCACCGCCGGCTCAGACTGCGCCGGACGCTCACTCAGCACCTCCTGGATCCGGCCTGCGGAGGCCATGGCGCGAACCGCCGTGTTGATGACGTTTGCGATCATGCCTACAGCAAACAGCACCTGCGTCATATAATTGACCGACGCCATCAGCCGTCCGATCTGCGCGCTGTCCTGGCTCCTCGAGATCCAGAGCAGGATCACGATGCCAAAGTTGACCGCCAGATTGATAAGCGGTGAGAACGCCGCAATCACGCGCAGCGCCGCCGCATTCGCCAGCGCCAGCTCGGACGAGGAAACGTCGAATTTCTCCGTCTCCTTCTCCTCAGCACGGAACGCCTTGACCACGCGGACAGACGAGAGGAATTCGCGCGTCACGCCATTGAGCCGGTCAAGCCGTTTCTGCACAATGCCGAATTTGGGATAGCCGATCCTCATATTGCCAACGATCAGGAGCGTGACGGCCACGAGGACAACGGCCATAATGGGCGCCTGGCGCGGCGTCTGGATGATGATCAGAACGATGGCGCCAATGCAGGTGATCGGTGCCTTGACCATCATGCGCATCATGCTGTTGATAAAGTCCTGCACCTGCGTCACGTCGTTGGTGATACGGGTGATGATCGACGCAGGCTGGAGCCGGTCGATGTTCTCCAGCGACAACCGCTGCACATTGTGGTACATATCCCGGCGCATTTCCCGGCCGATGGTCTGAGATGTACGGCTGGCGAACCGGTTGCGCATCACGGCGGAGAGCGCGCCGACTGCGGCAATGGCCAGCATGATCGCGCCGTAGTACAGGATGCGGCGGATATCTGCGTTCGCCACGCCCACGTCCACAATATAGGACATAAAGGTCGGCTGAAGCAGATCGGCGAGCGCCTCCATCGTCAAAAACGTGGTGGAGATCAAAAATATCCCAAGGTGCGCGCGCAGATAGTGCAAAATGAGTTTCATGCTTTTTGTTTCACCTTTCAGGCCGGTCAAATTCCGTCTTCAATTCATTAGGTACCTTGACATTATAGCGCGGCGCGCCGCCGCTTTCAAGCCCTTTTCCGCTGCGGAAACAAAAAAACGGCGAGGCTGGACACCCCGCCGCTTGCAAACGCTATAGAATTGGTCGGGCGCTTTGCTCAGCCGAGCGTATACGGCTCGCCCCAGAAGCCATCCAGATCCTTCTCGGTCTTGTACGGCAGCGGTGGGACAAAAAACGCGGACGCGGGACGCGAGGCATCGTAGAAATTGGGCGGATAGATGCTCGGGCGGTCTCCGACCGGCTTGGCCTCCTCGCTCTTGATATCCTCGCCCAGGGACTGACCGGAGAGGTCGTTCCAGGAGTGGTGGAAATCGCAGAGCAAATCATGCGGGATGCGGAATTTCCAGAACTTCCAGCCGTCGTCCTCTTTGATGAAGTCCACGGGGTACTTGCCCCAGATCCAGTACGCCTCCAGTTCTCCGCCCACGGAGTGCTTGGACTCGGCTCCCGGAGAGATCCAGATGCCACGGGCAGTCTTGCCATCCTCCGCCACCTCGATCACCTCTGTGGTGATGGCATGGATGGAAAAGACGCCGTTCAGTTCCCCGTTGAGGGATTTATGCCAGTCGATAAAGAATTTTCGGATGCCCTCAGGGCCGTCCAGGATACCGATCCCCTCGCAGTCCACATAGGCGTCCGGCCGCGTGGAAAACATGGCCACAATACTCTCCGGATCATTGTTGAAGCCATAGTACTCGTATTTTCCCATCAGGTTCCGGATCTCCTGAATATCCAGCAGCCGCTGAACCTTTTCTTCCAGAGTCAGATTTTCGTACATGCCGCTCCCTCCTTGGCAGTTGATTTCCAGACCATGTATCTACTTTATCGCATTGCATAGAAAACGTCCAGGGCGCACAGCGCACGAAATTTTAGCTCTTTTTCGGCTTTTCCGCCCGAATTTTCGGTTGTTTTCAGAAAATGAAATTAGCTTTCCGTCCCTGAAATCACAGTTCATAAGCCGACAGTTCCATTCAAAGCAAGGGCTGGTTTTGCCCGCACACAGCTTTTATAATGAAAGAGGCGGCCGGAGCACCGCGTGCTCAGCCGCCCTCAGGAGAGTCCAAATATTTTTCGCGGTAGACAAGGTCGAGCGCCGCGAGCAGCAGCTCCAGATAGAACGAATCGACCATGTGCTGCTGGCCGGAAAACGACATCAGAAACTCCGCGCGCTGCCGGAGTATCTGCCGATCCGAGCTTGTGAAGATACAGATGCAGGCTCTTTTCCGCGCGGCAGCGTCGATGGCCTCCAGGATCCGGGGATAACCGTCGATCGCATCGGGACACATAAACAGCGCGAAATCGCCGGACTTCAAATTGGCCGCATGGATGATCTGCTTGTGATCGCCGCAGACGATGTCGCACGGCTTTCCCGACAGGATCAAGTCGGACTGCAGCGTATTTTCCATAAACAAAATGCCATAGCTGAAAATATGGATCGCGTCCGCGCGGTGCATCGCCTCTGCGATCGGCAGAAGCTCGCCGACCGAGACTTTTTCACGGAAGGTCTGCAGAACGTTCTCCACGCTGTCGCAGACGATCGACTTTGCGTCGCGTTCCAGCGTCGGCAGCTCCTGGCAGAACCGGTTGTGGTGGCTGTACTGCTTTACGCTGCCGCCGACCGCGCTGCGGAATTCGTGGTAGTCCTGATAGCCGAGCAGCTTGACGATCCGGCTGATGGTGGAGGCGGAGGTGCTGCAATCCTCAGCAAGCTCCTGAATGCTCATCGACGGAAGACGGCGGACATTCCGCAGGATGCCGCGCAGGATCGCCTTTCCGGAATCCCCGTCGTTCAGGCTGTTATAGTGAGACATGATGTTTTCCAGACTGGTCATGCCCGTCCTCCTCTCTGCCGTCCGCGGCGGAGAGACGGGAACCGACTCGCCGCGCATCCTATTTAAACTATGATTGATTATATAACGGCGCGCGCCGCCTGTCAACAAATCCCATGGCCCGCAAGACCTCAGTCCGCTCCCGCTCCGGCGGGTTTTTATCTCAAAACCACAGGAAAGAAGGCCTGCAATGAACCACACGATCGTTCCCGGCACGCCGCAGAAAGCGGCGGCCAAGACACCTTGCAACCATAACAGGAGGATTTATCATGGGTAAAATTTCCGTCAAAGGCTTTCAGTATGATCGCCTCTTCATCCCAGGCGATACCATCTCGCGCGAGATGGTGGAGAACGTATGCGCAGGCTGGTCGTTTATCATCCGCTATCCGTCCTACCGCGGCACCTTCTTGAGCTGCATCGAGCGGTTCGAGCTGGCGCTCGACGGCGAGCGCGTCCCCGACGAGAAGGTGCGCTTCTGCCTGAACGGCAAGGAGTTCACCCTGCCGGAGCTGAAGGATTTGCACCGGGAGTACTGGTTCGTGCTGGCTGACGCAAAGATCAAGGTCATTGGCGATGAGATCAGCGACGGCGAACACACCGTCACCGTCACCATGTATCACCGGATCCCATATACCGGCTATCATGGAGATTACCTGATCTGGGACAACATCGGTACCAAAACGCTGCGCGTGGAAAGGACGTGAACCGTCATGGGAAAAATTAAACTGGCATTGACACTGTACAGTCTGACAAGTGAATACGTGACCGAGCGCTTGGATCTTGAGGGCTGCCTCAAGCTGGCGCACGAGATGGGCTACACGGGCATCGAGTTCATCCCAGCCCAGATGGCGCCGGAATACCCCGCCATTTCGGACGAGTGGCTCCGGGAATTCAAAGGGCTGCTCGACAAATACGAGCTTGAGCCTGTCTGCTGGAGCGCCTACATCGACATGGGTATCCGCACAGACCGCGACCTGACGCCGGAGGAGATCAAGCAATACACCATCAACGATCTGATCTACGCGAAAAAGACTGGGTTCCCTATGGTACGCACACAGCACGCCATCTCACCTGCGATCTATCGGGAAATGATCCCCTGGTGCCGGAAGCTCGGCGTGAAGCTGGTCATCGAGATGCACCATCCCCACACGCCGGAGACCCCGGTGTGGCGCGAATACATCGATCTGATGTACGGCGAGGGCCGCGACTGTCTGGGCGTGGTGCCTGACTTCTCCATCTACCAGCTCTATCCCCACAAGCTCTATATGGACGCCATGCTGAACGGCGGCTGCCGCAAGGAGAAGATCGATGCCATCATGCGGCTGGTCGACGAGAAAGCGCCCGAGTCGGCCGCTGACGCCCTGGAGCTGAACGAGGTGGAGCGCGACTGCGTCCCCGACCTTTTTGAGGGATATGAGCACTGCTCTGTGGATAATCTGGAAGAGCTTGTCCCCATTTCTCCGTATATGCACGGTAAATTCTACTATCTGGAGAACGGCGAGCACGATGTCTGCGTGCCGTTTGACAAGATCCTCCCCAGGATCCAGGCGCTTGGCTACGAGGGCTACATCGCCGCGGAATACGAGGGGCACCATTTCTCCGTGGACATCGATGCGCGCGAGCAGCTCGAGCGGTTCGCGTCCATCTTCCACAAGTACATCAAAGACGAGTGAGCAGGCAGGAGGAACAGCTATGAAAAACGGGAAACTTCAGATCGGCCTGATCGGCTGTGGCGGCATCGCCAACCAGAAGCATATGCCCTCGCTCTCCAAATTCCCCAGTCTCTGTGAGATGGTCGCCTTCTGCGATATCATCCCCGAGCGGGCGGAGGCCGCCGCAAAGGCATACGGCGCGCCGGGCGCAAAGGTCTATGTTGACTATAAGGAGCTTTTGAAGGACGACGCCATCGACGTGGTTCACGTTCTAACGCCCAACGTGTCCCATAGTCAAATCACAGTGGACGCCTTCGAGGCCGGCAAGCATGTCATGTGTGAAAAGCCGATGTCCCACTCGGCGGCGGAAGCCCAGCGGATGCTGGATGCCTGGAAAAAGAGCGGCAAAAAATTTACGATCGGCTACCAGAACCGCTTCCGCCAGGACTCCCAGACGCTGAAAAATGCGGTGGACGCCGGAGACCTCGGCGAGATCTATTTCGCAAAAGCGCACGCCGTCCGCCGCAAGGCCGTCCCCACCTGGGGCGTGTTTCCGAACAAGGCGCTGCAGGGCGGCGGCCCACTGATCGACATCGGCACGCACGCGCTCGACCTGACGCTCTGGTATATGGATAACTACAGACCCAAGATGGTGCTCGGTTCGACGTTCCAGAAGCTCAAAGACAACCCGGACGGCAATATGTTTGGGCCGTGGGATCCCGAAACCTTTGAGACGGAGGACTCCGCGTTCGGTCTGATCAAGATGGAGAACGGCGCGACGATCTTTCTTGAGGCGTCCTGGGCGCTGAACGTGGAGAATCAGCGCGAGGCCGCTACCACGCTCTGCGGCACCAGGGGCGGCGCGGAGATGATCCCGCACGGTCTGGGCGCGGACTACGAGCTGCACTTCAACACTGCCAAGTACGGCAAGCTCATCAACGAGAAGGCTCAGCTCGAGGCCGGCGCTGTGGCGTTCTTTTCTGGCGAGGGCGGCAGCGAGCCGCAGGATCTCGAGGCAGCCCAATGGCTGAAGGCGATCCTGGAAGACGGCGAGCCGCTCGTCAAGCCCGAGCAGGCACTTGTCGTCACACAGATCCTCGAAGCCATCTACAGATCCGCGGAGACAGGCAAGGCCGTCGAGTTTTGACAGGAGGAACGACATGAAACTTGGATTTGTCACGGCGCTGCTCGACACCTTCTCGTTTGAGCAGATGATCGATACGGCGGCTGAGCTGGGCTTTGCCTGCGTCGAAGCCGCCTGCTGGCCGGGCGGCAAGGCCGAGCGCCGCTACGCCGGCGTCTGCCACATCGATGTCAGCGAGGTTCTTTCCAGCGACGCTTACGCCGCTTACATACTTGACTACTGCGCAAAAAAGGGCGTCGAGCTCTCCTCGCTCGCCTTCTACCCCAACACCTTGGACGGCGATCCCAACAAACGCGCAGCCAATACAGCGCACCTGGAAAAGGTCATCCGGGCAAGTGCGAAGCTGGGCGTCGGCATGGTAACCACATTCATCGGACGCGACCAAGCGAAACCCGTTGAGGAAAACCTTGAGCTAGTTCGCGAAGTCTGGCCGCCGATCATCCGCCTAGCCGAAGAGCTGGACGTCAGGATCGCCATCGAGAACTGCCCGATGCTATTTGGCCGGGATCAGTGGCCCGGCGGCCAGAACCTGATGACGACGCCCTCCAACTGGAAGAAGGTCTTTGATATCCTCCCAAGCGACCATCTGGGTATTAACTATGACCCGAGCCATTTTGTCTGGCAGATGATCGACTACATCAAGCCCATCTACGAGTTCCGGGATAAGATCTTCCACGTCCACTACAAGGACATCAAGCTCTATCCCGACAAGCTGGATCAGGTAGGCATCCTGGCCTATCCGCTCGAGTACATGGCGCCAAAGCTGCCCGGTCTCGGCGACATCGACTGGGGAAAATTTGTTTCGGCATTGACGGATATCGGCTACAACGGCTATACTTGCATCGAGGTCGAGGATCGTGCTTTTGAAGGCTCCGACGCGGATAAACTGCGCTCGCTCCGGCTCAGCAAGCGGTACATCGAGCAGTTTGTGACTTGATTTTTTTGAGGTGACAAAACCATGGATATCAAAATTGGCATCATCGGCTTCGGGTTTATGGGCTACGAGCATTACAAAATGCTCCACGATTTCCCCGGCATCCGCCTGACGGCCATCTGCGACACCAATCCGGAGCGCCTGAGGGACGCGCCGGATGGATTGTCGGTCTACGACACGGACGAGGGCATTCTGGCCGATCCCAACGTGGATGTGGTCATCCTCTCGTGCAACAACAACCAGCACTGCAAGGTAGCCTGCATGGCGGCCGAGGCCGGGAAGGACATCATCTGTGAAAAGCCTGTAGCGCTCACGCTCGGAGAGCTTGACCAGATGGAAGCCGCAGTGAAAAAAGCCGGCGTGAAGTTCACCGTCCACCAGCAGCGGCGCTTTGATCCGGACTTCCGCACCACCAAGGCTGTGATCGACTCCGGCACGCTCGGGGACATCTACACCGTCAAATCCAGCCTGTATGGCTACAATGGCAACATGCACGACTGGCATATCTACAAGGCCGAGGGCGGCGGCATGCTCTACGACTGGGGTGTCCACCTGCTCGACCAGGTTCTGTGGATGACCGACAGCAAGGTGAAGAGCGTTTATGCAGACGTTCGGAACGTCATCAACAAGGAAGTGGACGACTACTTCCATGTGATCCTCCGGTATTACAACGGTCTGACGGCCGATGTCGAGCTAGGCACCTATTATCTCAGTCAGAAGCCCGAATGGTTCGAGCGGCACTGGTATGTCGGCGGCAACCGCGGCGTCATGGAGCTTGAGGGGTTTCACCCCAGAGGCGCAATCGTCCGCACGACGAAGCTGCTGACAGAGGTCGGCCTGACCCGCGCCAAGGGCGACGGCGGCCCCACTCGCTCCTTCGGTACGCCAGAGCCGGGACTCATCGTAACAGAGCCGCTGCCGGAGATCGAATCGGAGCATGCCGATTATTTCCGCAATTATGTGAAGGCATGGAACGGCGAGGAGGACTTCCTCGTCACCATCGACCAGGTACGCCGCACCCTGCGCCTGATCGACGCGATCCGCGAGTCGGCGGAGACCGGCTTTGCCGTCGCGTTCGAGTGAGCGGTTTTACGGAACGACAACAGAAAGAGGCGGAATGTAGGATGAAGCAATATGCGTTCGGCGTGGACATCGGCGGTACAACGATCAAGCTCGGGCTGTTTGACAAAGGCGGCGGGCTGCTGAAAAAACAGGAGATCACCACGCGGCTTGAGCAGAACGGGCAGTTTATCCTGTCGGATATTGCCGCTGCGCTCACCGGGCTGATGGAGCAGCGGAGCCTGACCCTCGAAGATATCCTGGGCGTGGGCGTCGGCGTGCCCGGCCCGGTGCTGCGGGAAAGCGTCGTCAACCGGTGCGTCAACCTCGGCTGGGGCGTCGTGGACGTGGCGGACACACTCCGGCGGCTGTCCGGCATCGAGAGGGTCGCGGTCGGCAACGATGCCAACGTGGCGGCGCTCGGCGAGCTGCGCCTGGGCGGCGGCCGCGGGTTTGACAGCATCGTCATGGTGACGCTGGGTACCGGCGTCGGCGGCGGCGTAGTGCAGCAAGGGCGGATCGTCTCCGGCGCGTTCGGCGCAGGCGGTGAGATCGGCCATCTCCTCATAAACCCAGCGGAGACGGAACCGTGCGGCTGCGGAAAGTATGGCCATCTGGAGCAATACGCCTCTGCAACCGGCATTGTCCGCCAAGCCAAGAAGCGATTGGCGCAGTCCGACCAGGCATCGTGTCTGCGCACATGCGAGCCGCTCACCTCCAAGGCCGTGTTTGACGCCGCAAAGCTGGGCGACCCGTTGGCGCTGGACATCGTCGGGTCTGTGGGCGACAGCCTGGGCGCGGCTCTGGCGTCGATCTCCTGTGTGATGGATCCGGAGGCATACGTGATCGGCGGCGGCGTGTCCCAGGCAGGCTCCATCCTGCTCGACGCCGTAAGCCGCCGCTACCGGCACTATGCGTTCCATGCGTCAGAGCATACGCAATTCCGCCTGGCAGAGCTTGGGAACGATGCAGGCATATACGGCGCCGCGCAGCTTGTGCTTCCACCGGCGCCCCATGTATAGAACAAGGATCAACAAGCCACTTATTGTGATGTAACATTGATCGAACCGTTTCTCTTAAAAATGAAAAACAGCACCCCGGCGTCCGAACGGACGCCGGGGTGCTCAGCTTGTCGAAAAAGCCTCGCAGAGTTTCGCCGCCGCAGCGGCGAAATCAAATCAGGATCGTTTTCTCCGGCAACCTGTGTGTCGGAGAAAACTCCGCTCGGCCTGGAAACGTGCGAATCGTGCAGCGCAGGCGCACGATTCGTGCGCCTGCGACAGGCGCAATCCCTTACCGAAGAACGCTGCAGGCGTTCTTCGACAGTCTCAAGCGCGATGCGGCTGTGCATCGCGCTTTTTTCAGCCATTCTTGGCGACGATCTCGTCTTTTGACTTGTAGATGCAGCCGGGCGGCACGACGCCGCGCACGCTGGAAACCGGATAGACCGTGCTGCCGCGGCAGACGATGGTGCCGGGGTTCAGGACGCTGTTGCAGCCGATCTCGACGCCGTCTCCGAGCACCGCGCCGAACTTTCGGAGTCCCGTTTCGATCGTGTCGGAAGCGCCCCGCACCACTACGTTCGTCTTATCGCTTTTGATGTTCGACGTGATGGATCCCGCGCCCATGTGCGCGCCGCGGCCGAGAATGGAGTCGCCAACGTAATTGTAGTGCGGTGTCTGAACGCCGTCGAACAGCACGACGTTTTTCAGTTCGACCGAGTTGCCGACCACGCAATTTTTCCCCACGATCGCGCTCCCGCGGATGAAGGCGCAGTGGCGCACTTCCGCGTTATGGTCGATGATGCACGGCCCCCCGAGGTAGGCAGAACTGAACACCGCAGCATCCCTGGCGACCCAGACATCCTCTGCGGGATGATCGAATTCCTCCGGCGGCAGCGTTGGGCCAAGCTCCAGAATGAAAGCCTTGATATCGCCCAGTACCTCCCACGGATAAGTTTTCCCCTCAAACAGCGCCCCGGCAATGGTGGCGCTCAGATCCAGCAGCTCAGGAATCGTAATCATCGCAGCTCCTCCATACTTTGTTTTTCTGCATTATAGTCATCCGGCCGGCCAATGTCAACGACCGGCCGGCAAGATAAGAATTGAATTTGCATTTTTGCTCTAAATCATGTAGACTATTATGGTATTTTATCTGTAAAGAGTGACACCTTATGAAATCAAAACTGGACGCTTTCCTGCGCCGCATCCATCTGCGGCCTGTGCCGCGAGCCGTGCGCGAGGGACTCGGCGTATTCTGGGTCTTTTTTTCTTTCTGCGTCATTGAGCTATATCTGCGGCTGTTTCTGGACACGCCCGACTTGTACGGGTTCTGGATGTCCGCTATGTGGGCGCTTGCGGGCGCGGCGGGCATCCTGCTCTTCCCGCGCCGCTTCGGGCAGATCCTCTACGGCGTCGGCTACTTTGTCCTTGCAGTGTTTGCCTGCGCACAGGTCGGCTGCTCCAAGATCCTCGGCCACATGATCTGGATCTCCGACATCGTTCACGCCGGCGAGGGCGCGGACTACACCGGCACGATCTTTTCCGGCCTGAACACAGCATTCTGGCTGGCCAGCGCAGCGCTGCTCGCCGTGGGCGTGATCGGCATTCTCCTGATGCCACGGTTCCGCCGGCGCTGGTATGTGCCGCTCGCATGCCTGGCGGTGATGGCCGGCGCGATGGTGGCCAAGCACTATATCCTCGCCGACTGCCTTGCCTATGAGGCCAAGGACAAGTACAATGCCACCGTATTCCGTCAAACCATCAACAGCTATGGCATCTACAGCACCTTCTACGACGCGCAGAAGGTCTACACTGTCTGCGGCTACTACCAGCTCCTGACGCAGGACATTATCCGCCATCATATCCAGCCGATGCTCCCGTCGTACCAGGCCGCGCTTGCTGCAAAAAAGGCAGCGGCGGACGAGTGGTACGCCTCGCGCGGCGCGCACGAGACAAATGAGATGACCGGCATCTTCGAGGGCAAAAACGTCGTACTGGTGCTGCTGGAGACGATGGATGATTTCCTCATCAACGAGGAAGATACGCCAACCATTTGCCGGCTGATGGAGGAAGGCATCAACTTCACCAATTTCTACACGCCGATCTATTCCTCCATCCACACCTTTAACTCCGAATTCTGCGCCAATGCGGGATATTTTCTGCCCACCTCGGGACGCTCGTCGCTCGGCTACTCGGGCAATGACTTCTCACAGAGCCTGCCCAGCCAGTTTCGCGCGCTCGGCTACAGTGCGAACACCTTCCACTACAATTCTCCGGTGTTCTACAATCGCGGTGTCATGCTGCCGGCCATCGGGTTTGAGAATTATGTCAGCTATGAGGATTACGTGGACAGCGCCGACGATCCGGCGCTCTATGACGACTGCTTCATGCTCAAAAACGAAACGCTGCGCGAGATGATGTTTGGTTCCGAACCGTTCTACGACTATATCATTACGCGCAATGCGCATACGCCGTACACCTATGACGACGAATTTGCGCGCTACGGGCTGGATATCTACCCTGAGTATATCGGCAAGTATGGCAACGAGACGCTCGACGTCATCGAGTGCAAGGCACGTCTTGTCGACGACATGTTCACCATGCTGCTCGACACGCTTGAGGCATACGGCCATCTTGAGGATACGGTCATCGTTGCCTTCACCGACCACTATGCCTACCCCATCGCCGACCAGGCTATGGTCATGGAGCTGTCCGGCGTGGACAACACCTATCTGGAGATGAAAACGCCCTGCTTCATCTGGTCATACGGCATGGAGCCGGTCACGGTGGACAAGGAGCTGAATACGGCCGACCTCGTGCCGACTGTTCTCAACCTGTTTGGCATCGACAGCGGTTACGATTACGTTGGCCGCGATGCGTTCGATGACGATTATCCCGGCTACGTTGTATTCAGCGATGGCACCTGGCTCTCGCAGGGTGTGCTCTGCTCCGGCGGTCAGGTCATCGAGGAGCTGTGGGAGGGCGCTGCAGACAGCATCGACCTTGAGGCGATGGAGCAGACTGCGGCCAGCTTTATCCACACCAGCGACGCAATGATCGAGACAGACTATTATAAAAAGAGCTGAAGGGCACGGCGCGAGGGCGCGTCTGATCAAGAAGTCAGTCCCCAAAACGGCGTCATGCCGCTGTTTATATCATCTTTTTGCAGAAACAGCGAAGGCGGAACGGCACAGCCGTTCCGCCTTCGTTCCTATGGTTCCATCTGATTTTTCTAAGCCCTTCACACAAGGCATATGACGATCCACGCGCAGGTTGGTAGGCATGGGTACAGTCGACTGCGCCGATGGTTTCGCTCTCGTCATCGTACCAGCCGCCAGCCGCGTTTTTAATAAACCACAACGGTGGTGCCGAACGGCAGATTATCGTACATCCACTGGACGTCGGCGTCATACATGCGTACGCAGCCGTGCGAGGCGGGCCGCCCCATCGTGGGGTCGAGCAGCCCACCAGTCGACTTGACATAGGTGCGCGTATGGAACGCATGGCCGCCGTTGAAGCCGACGACGGTGTTGACATAATAACTGTCGAAGTCCCAGCCGTACTGCTTATACTGGATGGAAAACACACCGCCGACGGTCGGCGTGCTATTCTTGCCCGAGCAGCACTCGAAGCTGTACAGCAGCGACCAGCTCCCCTCGCTTCCGGTGTAGATCATGACCTGCTGGGTCGCAAGGCTGATCCAGACAAGGTAGTCCGTCGGACTGGAATAGCCACGGCCGTTGACAAAATCGACTTTCAGCTCCTCGGAATAATCGCCGTCCAAAACGTAATTGTCCGTTGAGATACGGATGCTGTAGTATGGCACCCAGCCCGTCGTACCGTCCGCCAAGCGGATCTTCGCAGCGGACGTGCCGTAATAGTTATAGTAGAACGCATAGGTTCCAGCCTTGACCGTATCGATTTTGCTGCTTAAATACATATCCGCGTACAGCCCCGTGTCATAGAGCACGGTCGCGCCGACATCGATGGTGTGTACCATTGCAGCCGCCGCCTCGAGCCGCTCCTGCTCACGCGCAGCGGTTTCTGCGGCAAGCTGTTCCTGCCACGTCTCATAGGCCGCTTTGGTCTCGCCGTTCAGCGTCAGCGTCCGGCGAAGGCTGCTGTCCGCCATGCGCGCGGCGATGGCGCAGGCCGCCTGGCGCGTAATGGCCGCATCCGGGTCAAATGTGCCGTACTCGTCGCGGCCGGTCAGCACGCCCGCACGGTAAAGGCGGTAGACCGCCGATCCATATGGATCCGCGCACGCGACGTCAGGGATCGCATCGTCCTCGATCTCATTGATCTCCGGCAGCGCAAGGTCTGGCAATGCGCTCGAGAGCATCTGCGTATACTCCGCGCGCGTCACCGCACCGCCCCAAACCGGCAGCGCGCAGTATATCCCGTGCTCAGCCGCGTAGGCTCGATATTGCTCGAGGCGGGTCTTGCCGGGATAATCGGCCTCAATGGTGTCCTGACCCGTCTCGTAGAGACTGTTGACGCGGCAGGCAATGATCAGCGCGGCCGTACGCGAAAGAGGCTCCGCCGGGCCGAAGCTCGTCTCGCTCTGTCCCTTCATCAGGCCATACTCCCATGCCGTGCGCACACTGTCCTCCAGCGCGCTGCCCTCCGGCACGTCGGAAAACTGGCCGGGTATGTATTCATTCTGCGCGGAAAAGCGCCCGAGCGGGGCTGCGGCCAACGCGGCTGGCGCCAACAGGAGCGCCAGGCAGGCCGCCAAAAACAATGCCGTCATGCGATGTTTCATGTTCTCTCCTTCCCCGGAAAACTGTTCCGGGCAATACAAGTATTATTTTTATTTATTGTAGAACATTTGTCGCGCCTTTGCCACCCGGCAAGTTATCCAAATCTCCGGTACAAAATTGTATGCGGCGGCCCGGTATTTTTCCGCTTGACACGACGCCGCATTTTCGTTAACATAGTCGGGAATTGAATCAAGCCGGACTGACGGATTTGGGAGAGCGCGCGAACCTGCGCCACCGAAGGGGTCACACTCTCAGGTAAACGGACTGAATCCCGACTGGGCTCTGGAAAGCACAGCACCGACGAAGCAATCCGCCCACAGCGGAGCATCTTTCAGGTAAAAAGACAGAGTACGCCTTCATCTGAGGGCGTACTCTTTTTTTGGAGGTCTCCCTATGGACATTCTGCTGACCGTGCTTGAGATCATCGGCACCATCGCCTTCGCCGTCTCCGGCGCGCTGACCGGCATCAAGAAGGGCATGGATCTGTTCGGCGTCGCGATCCTGGGCGTCGCCACCGCTGTCGGCGGCGGCGCGATCCGCGACGTGCTGCTCGGCATCGTCCCACCCGCGATGCTCACCGATCCGACGTATACTCTCATCGCGACCGTTGTCTCGATCCTCGCATTTGCCCTGTGCTCAAACCGCCGCCTCACAGCGCACCAGCGGGGACTCGATCTGCTGTTGTTCCTCTCCGACTCGCTGGGGCTGGGCTGCTTCACAGTCTACGGCATCAGCGTTGCACTCAGCGTTTTGGGCGACGGACTGTTTGCGATCGTCTTTCTCGGCGTCATCACCGGCGTCGGCGGCGGCGTGCTGCGCGACGTGTTCGCAGGTAATACGCCGTATATCTTTACCAAGCACATCTACGCATGCGCCTCGATCGCGGGCGCGCTTGCCTGCGCGCTGCTCTGGAAGCCGACCGGCAGCGCCGCCGCCATGCTCGCCGGGATGTCCATTACCGTGCTTATCCGCTGTCTGGCGTCGCACTTCCAGTGGAACCTGCCGCGCGCACACTTCCGCGAACCCGGGAAATAATGCTCACATGTATATCCACAGATAGCTTCCGATTGGTCAGGAAAAAGCAGACCAAGCCGGCCGCTCCTTTTGACGCTTCCTTGCCCTGCGCCAAAATGTGCGGTAAATCACACCGAGCAAACTGCCGACTGCGGTGCCGATCCTCAAACGGCATACCGCACGGGAAAAGAGCGCCCGAAGAAGGCTGACTTCTTCGGGCGCTCCTTTTCAGGCCGTTTTCTCCCAGCATGCGGCAAGGGCTTCGAGAATCCCGCGGCGCAGCGCTTCATCGGACGACGCTTCGTTATAGGTCAGGCTGCAGACCAAATTGCCGCGCACTGCGACATATTCCATCCCGCTGCACCAGGCGGCGTCCAGACCATCGACGTCCACAAGTTGGAAGCTCTCCGCACCGTGCGCCAGCGGCGCTTCCTCCATCAGCGCCTGCGCCAGCGTGGATGCATCCTGCGCGCCGCGCAGAATATAGACGTCCTGAAACATCCAGCGCGTCTCACCGTCCACCGTCTCGA
>CAZJBT010000016.1:14133-22042 GCA_964544345.1 uncultured Oscillospiraceae bacterium | reverse complement strand
TTTGATTTCGCCGCTGCGGCGGCGAAACTCTGCGAGGCTTTTTTGACAAGCTGAAGCAAGGCTGCCCATTGGGCGGCCTTGTTCTTTTCTTTACCGCATTCCTTGACAGGCTCTGCTTTTCCGGCATAAAAATCCCTCCCGCGTCCAAACTAAGACGCGGGAGGGATTTGCTTTTGAAGCACGACACTGTGAAATTTGCCGTCAGCGGGCTGCTCGCCGGGGCGGCCAACGGACTGTTCGGTGCGGGCGGCGGCATGATCCTCGTGCCGCTTTTGACCCGCTGGTGCAAGCTCGACGACAAGAAGGCGTTCGCGACGGCGCTGAGCATCATTCTGCCGCTGTGTCTCGTGTCGCTGGTCGTATACTGCGTGCACGGAGCGCTCGACTTTCCCCTGGCGCTCCCCTATCTGATCGGCGGCTTGGCCGGCGGCCTGCTCGGTGGGCTGCTGTTCAAAAAGATCCCGGCAGGCTTTCTTCACAAGGCGCTCGGCCTTATCATCCTATGGGGAGGCATTCGACTGATATGGCCGGTTTTCTGATCGCATGTGCCGCAGGCCTGGTCTGCGGCGTGATCTCCGGGTTCGGCATCGGCGGCGGGTCGATCCTAATGGTCTGGCTGACCGCGGTGCTCTCGGTGCAGCAGCGCACGGCGCAGGGCGTCAATCTGCTCTACTTCCTGCCGACTGCCGGCGCGGCGCTCATCCTGCACGCAAAAAACCGGCAGGTCGAATGGCGCGTCGTGCTGCCCGCCGCGCTCGCCGGCTGTGCCGCAGCCGGTCTGCTTTCATTTCTTGCAGTTCGTATGGAAGCCAAACTGCTTCGTAAAATCTTTGGGGGCTTTTTGATCATAATTGGGCTGTCAGAATTGTTCAAAAAGACGAAAAACAAACGTTCGGAGCCGAATTGACCGGTTTGTTCTTTCTTTTGTTTGATTGATGTGCTAAGATTTAAACTGTGCAGAAATGCTGCTTACACCCGCATCATGAAAACAGGAGGATTTGCTATGGCAGACAAACTCAGCATCCACGAAACAACCAGGTTCCCGGACGGCGTGACCATTCCCGCCGGCGGACTCGAGATTCCCGAGAATTATCTCGCCGTCATGACTGTTGGCGGCATCGCCACCCGCATTCAGCCCGGCGAATATGCAGGCCCGGTCGTCATCGAGCTGCTTGAAAAGGTTCCGGCGCTCGGCAAGGTCAAGCTCCCGCCGTTTCACGGCCCGAGCAAGGAGCCTGTTCTGGTGCAGTACCAGAATCCGTACCGCTCCGCGCTGATGATCGACACCGAGGCGGACGGCACGCAGTTTATCGACGGCAAGCGCTCTGCGCTGACCGCCATCGTCGGCGCGGAGATCACCGAGCAGGGTATCCACGGCGGCTCCATTACCACGCACGACGACTGGTTCAACGGCGTCACCGTCGCCGACGGCGAATACCGCATCGAGGACATGAAGCTCAATATGGAGGGCCGCGGCGGCGACGATTTTGAAATGTTCGGCTGCGGCATCGCGGTCGGCGGCAACGCCAAAGTCGTCATCAAAAACGTCGACATCGAGACCGCCGGCAACATCTCCACCGCGGTCGACATCGCGGAAAAGTCGGATGTTCTCCTGGAAAACTGCAGGATCAAAACAGTCGGTGACGAAAACCGCGAATACCGCGACAACACGATGACGCACGTGCCATGGGTCATGGGGCTCAAAGGCACCGTCCGTTCGGTCAACGCGATCGGCAACTCCGTCTCCACCTTCTACAACACAGTCGCAGAGTCGAACGGCTGGGGCGTCTACTCCACCGACGACGCGCACGACCTGAAGCACAACCTCGTCAATTCAAAGGCCGTCATCAGCAAGGAAGGCCCATATCAGTCCGGCTACGGCGCATATGTGCTCGGTTCGAACACAAGCACCTTCCTCGGCGCGGAATTCGACAATACCACCTATGGCCTTGTCTTCGCCGGCGCCGGCGCGGATGTCGTCGTCGGCCCCAGCTCGAAGGAAAACCTTGAGCGCCGCATCGGCACGGACAGCCTGCTCGCAAAAGAGACGAACGGCTTCGCCGACGTGGAGGAAAAGAACGCCGTGTTCCACTGCGTCCGCAACGCTATGATGCTCCACGGCAACGCCACCGGCCCGAAGCCGCACCATGTCGAGATCCAGCCCGGCACCGAGCTGATCACCGGCGAGGCCACATTTGTCGTCAAAGCAGAAGGCCGCAAGACGCCCGACGGTCAGCAGACGCTCGGCACCAGTCCTGAACTCGACGTGCGCGGCGCAAAGGTTCAGAACAACGGCGTGCTGCTCCACTTCATGGAGTCTGACGACGCCGGCATGGGCGAGCATGGCTTTGACAAGCACTGGGCAGAATTCTACCTCGTTCCCGAGATCGACCCGAAACCGTTCCCGGGCTTTGACAAATGCCATTATCGCCTGCCCGGCACCATGAACGCCAGCTTCCACGACATGACCGTCTCCGGCGACATCTATAACACCGTGTGGAGAACGCCGCAGAACCTGAACGTCGAGCTGGATAACGTCAAGTATTCCGGCGCCATCACCACCGGCATTCAGTATCACAAGAACTTCAAGCCCGGCGAAAAGATCATGATCGACAATCCGTTTGAAATCGGCAATGTCGGCGTGACCCCGACGCCCGATTACTGCAACGGCTTGATCGTCACGCTGCGCCGCGGCGCAACCTGGCTTGTCACCGGCGCGAGCTACCTGTCCATGTTCGTCATGTTTGACGATTCCTCCGTCTCCGCCCCAGAGGGCAAGCGCGTCATCATGACCGTCGACGGCGTCCGGAAGAACATCGTCCCCGGTATCTACCGCGGCGACATCCGCTTCGAGCTGATCGACGAGGTTCCATGCATCGGCAAGTACGAAGTCGTCTCTGAACACTCCCCCACTGGAATCAAAAACGTCCACTACGAGCATCAGTATGAATCTGCACTGACTGTCGATACCGACGATTCCGGCAAGACAACTGTCCGAAAGAACAAATCTGCGACCTCCATGCTCGTCGGTTCAGAGTTCGACGACAACGGGATCCGCGGCGGCACAGTCGTCAACGAATGTCCACGCGCCAACATCATCACGGTGCTCGACGGCGAATACCGGATCTCCGACATGAAGATCGAATCCCGTGCGCACGGCGCCGACGACTTTGAGGCCTACGGCGCGTCCATTGCCGTCGCCGGCAAAGCCAAGGTCGTCGTCGACAATGTGACGATCGACAACGTCGGCGCGGTCTGCACTGCTGTCGACGCGGTCGAAAAGGCCGACCTGCTCGTCATGAATTCGACCATCAAGACCAAGGGTCTCGACCCCGATACCTGCTGGGCCGACGCAATGACCGAGGTGCCCTGGGTGCTCGGCTTGAAAGGCTCGGTGCGCTCTACAAATGTCTGCGACGAAGCGCACGCTACTTATTACAACTGCGACATGGTCTCCAATGGCTGGGGTGTCCTGTCGACCGACGACATCTCCGACGGTGCGCAGCACAACATCGTCAACACGAAGGCCGTCATTGAAGAAGACGGTATCTTTGATTCCGGTTATGTCGTCTATGCGCTTGGCGGGATTCGCACCAAGCTGTTTGGCGTTGAGATGTCCTCGCCCGATTACCCCATCACCTTTGGCGGCAACTCCAACGATATCTACATCGGCTCGAGCAAAAAGGAGAATCTGATCAAGTACCTCGGCACGGATTCGCTGCTTGCGAAGGAGACGAACGGCTACGATGACGTCGACCCGCGCGCAACGAAGCTGCACGGCGGCTGCTACGCGCTCATGTGGCACCATGTCTGCACCGGCAAGGTCACGATCGAGGACGCCGAGCTTTCCGGCGACCGCTGCGTGTTCCTGATGAAAGCCATCGAGGGCAACATGTTCGGCCACATCATGCCGCCGTCCAGCCCTGTGCTTGAGGTCAAGAACTGCACGCTCGCCTCGAAAAACGGCGTGATCCTCCATCTGATGGAGAACGACGACGCCGGTATGGGCATCGGCGGGCACGACCTGCACTGGGCCGACTCCTATACCATCCCCGACACCACGCCGGTCCCAGTGGAAGGCTGGGATGCTTCCGACCCGCAGGCGCGGAGCACCATCCGCGTCAGCTTCGCCGACATGGAGATGTCCGGCGACATCTACAACACCCGCTTCGGCTCCGGCCACAACCTCGCCGTCTCGCTGGAGAATGTGCGCTACGCCGGCTCCATTACGGCAGGCCGTCAGTATCACAAGTCGCTGAAGCCCGGTGACAAAATCTATCCCGATACCCCGCGCGAGCTGGGCAACGTCGGCTGCCTGCCGGCTCCCGTGGCGTGCAATGGCGTGATCGTTACGCTGTCCGCCGGTACGAGCTGGACTGTCACGGGCACGAGCTACCTGTCGAGCCTGACCATCGAAAGCGGCGCAGAGCTGACCGCAGCGCCGGGCTGCACGCTGACCCTGACGGTCGACGGCGCGGAGACCCCGATCGCCGCCGGCGCCTACACAGGCAACGTCATCCTGACAGTCAAGAAATCTGCCAGGCCGCAGTAAGCACCGCTACTGCTCCATGGCCGCCGGGGCTTCCCGCCCCGGCGGCTCGTTTTCCTGACGACTCAACAAAGGAGCGATTTCATGGCACATAATGCCTCAACGCTGGATCCGCTGAAGGTGCGGCTTTGGAACAAGTATTTTCTGATGCTGATGGTCATCAGCTTTTTCTCCTCGCTCTGCAACCAGTTTTTTAATCCGACGCTGTCGCTGCGCGTCAAGGATCTCGGCGGCACCGAGTCGTTCATCGGACTGCTCGGCACCTCGCTGACGCTTGGATCGGCGATCTTCCGCGTCGTCGGCGGCAAGATCAGCGACAAAAAGGGGCGCATGATTACCGTTTTCGTCGGAATGAGCCTATTTGCGGTGGCATCGGCTATGTTTCTGTTTGTAGACAATATCTATGGTATTCTTGCGCTGCGGGCGCTGCAGGGTGTGGGTTTTGGTCTTAGCTCCACCACGCTGACCGCCGCCGTCGCTGACGTCCTGCCGAACGATTCCATGGCTTCTGGCATTGGCTATTTTGGGCTGAGCAACTCCCTTTCTCAGACGATCGGGCCGAGCTGCGCGGTCGGCCTGTACTACACGGAGTGGGGCTTCCAGGCAGTCGCCGCAGCAGCGACCTGTTCGCTCGTACTGGGCGCGGCAATGGCCATGGGCTGCAGGTATGAGTCGGATCGTCCGTTCCTGGACGCAGTCGCTGCGACACGTCCGCAGAATACAGCCGCGGAAGCGGACACATCTGAATACACCGGCATCTGGAGATTCTTTGAAAGATCCGCCATTCCCTGTGGCATCGTCATGCTGTTCTGCTGTCTGGCATCCGGCGTTGTCATCGGCTTTACCGTCCTCTACGCCAAGGCCGAAAACATTGCTGTGGAAAATGCCGGCTTGTACTTTACCATATCCGCAGTCGGCGTTGTTATCTCACGCCTGGGAACCGGAAAACTCATCCAACGATATGGCACACTGACAGCGCTTTTGATTTCCTTTGCCTGCGGGATCATTGGCTTTGTCCTGCTGATCGCGGCGCGCCAGATGCACATTCTCTTCTTTGTCTCCGGCGCCTTTTATGGCCTGAACAACGGGCTGTACAATCCCGCGCTCAATTCCGAGGCCATGTTCCGCGCGCCGGCAAGCAGACGAGGCGCCGCCTCCGCAACGTTCCAGGTGCCGACAGAGCTGGGCTTTGCTCTCTCTTCTCTGATCGCAGGCATTATCATCGAGGCCTCCAATTACTCGATCTGCTGGATCGTCTGTATTGCTTACGATGTAGTCGGCCTGCTGCTCTCTATTTTGTTCTTCCGCAAGAAGCGCACAGCCGCGTTTGTTTAAAAATTCTAAAATATGTAAGCGAATGAGAGAAAAAAGGGTCTGACGAGCGTTCGTCAGACCCTTTTTCAAGCTACCTCATTGTCGATCTATGTCCGTGCGGAAAGAAGGGGATCCAGCCGGACGCCGCACTCATCCCCGACGCAGGCGCGCGAGGTAGCCTTCCAGGATCAAGCCGGCAGCGACGGCATCGACCGTCTCGCGGTGCTTTTTCGTCTTTTTTCCGTTCGCCGAGAGGATGTTGTGCGCCTCGACCGTTGTGCGGCGCTCGTCCCACATGACCGGCTCCGTACCGGTCAGCTCAGCGAGCCGCGCGGCAAACTCGCGGCAGAGCCGGGCGCGCGCGCCCTCGGTGCCATCCATGTTGCGCGGCAGGCCGACCACCAGCCGCTCCGCACCGGATTCGCGGTAGAGCCGCGCTGCCTCCTGCGCCGCCTTCTCTTTGTCCCAGGCTGCGATCACCTCAGACCGACCGACGATCAGCCCGCTCGCGTCCGAAATCGCCACGCCTGTGCGCGCATCGCCATAATCAATCGCCATGACCTTCATTTCCGCTTCCTCCCGGCTGCATGATACTCTTTGCAAGTATAGCATATGCGCGCAAAAAAATCCAAAAAAAGTTGTTGACCTGCCTTTTCCACTGTGATAGAATAACTTTACCTGTGAAAATCGGGCGTTTTGTGTTGCCCTTTTTTCAGCTCCGGAACGCCGTGTAGTTTCGGCGTTTTCGAAAAACTTTCCTTCGCCGGGGTGATACAGGGAGGCATCGGACAGGCTGTCCGAAGAAATAAGGAGGTGCCGAACATGCGCGTAAAAATCACTCTGAGATGCAGTGAGTGCAAGCACAGAAACTACAACACCGTAAAAAACAAGAAGAACGACCCTGACCGTCTCGAGATGAAGAAGTACTGCCCGTTTTGCAGGAAGCACACCGTCCACAACGAGACGAAGTAACAGCATCGGGGAACCCCAATGCGGAAAGGGTGAACAGACTCATGGCGGAAGCCAACAAAAAGCCGAATGTGTTCGTGCGCGCCGGCCAGCGGATCAAGCGCTGGTTCCGCGAAATGCGCAGCGAGCTGAAAAAGGTCGTCTGGCCGACCAAGAACCAGATGATCAACAACGTTATCATCGTGCTCATTTGCTGCCTGATCGTCGGCATCTTCATCTGGGTGTTCGACGCCATCGCCAACCTGTTTGTACAGGGCATCATCACCCTGTTTAAAAATTAAGGGTGGCATCCATGGCAGAGGAAGCAAAATGGTATGTGGTCCACACGTATTCCGGCTACGAGAATACCGTGAAGGCCTCCATCGAAAAGAATGTTCAGACTCGCCATCTTGAGGATCTGATCCATGCCGTCTCCATCCCGCTCGAGACAGTCACCGAGGTCACTGATAATGGGCCGAAGGTGTTCGAGCGCAAGGTGTTTCCGGGCTATGTCCTGGTCAAGATGGTCATGACGGACGATAGCTGGTATATCATCAAGAACGTCCGCGGCGTGACCGGCTTTGTCGGTTCCGGCTCCAAGCCCACCCCGCTGACCGAGGATGAGGTGCTCCAGCTCGGCGTTGAAAAGCGCGAGATCGTAGTCGATTACGGCGTCGGCGACAGCGTCAAGATCAACGACGGCCCGCTCATGTCCTTTATCGGCGTGGTCGATTCTCTTGAGATCGAGAAAAACAAGGTTCGCGTCGTGGTTTCGATGTTCGGACGCGAAACCCCGGTCGAGCTTGAGCTCGATCAGGTCGAACCCATTACCCTGGCTGCACAGTAACCGTTTCTTCGGTTGGATAGTGGGAGGAACGCAATGCCGTTCCGCAATTTCACCACATTAATTCAGGAGGTGCTGTTATTATGGCACAGAAAGTTACAGGCTATATCAAGCTGCAGATCGACGCAGCGAAAGCAACTGCTTCTCCCCCGGTCGGCCCGGCGCTCGGCCAGCACGGCGTCAACATCGCCCAGTTCATCAAGGAATTCAACGAGCGTACCAAGGATCAGGCCGGCTTCAAGATCCCGGTCGTC
>CAZJBT010000016.1:0-14123 GCA_964544345.1 uncultured Oscillospiraceae bacterium | reverse complement strand
CACCGTCTACGCGGACCGCAGCTTTACCTTTATCACCAAGACCCCGCCGACTCCGACGCTCATCCTCAAGGCGCTGAACATCGGCAAGGGTTCCGGCGTCCCGAACAAGGATAAGGTCGCCACCATCACCCGCGCACAGGTTGAGGAGATCGCCAAGACGAAGCTGCCCGATCTGAACTGCGTCTCCCTCGAATCCGCGATCAGCCAGGTTGCCGGCACCTGCCGCAGCATGGGCATCGTGGTCGTGGACTGAGTAAGGAGGTAATCGAGCATGTTTAGAGGTAAAAAATACGTTGATAGCGCCAAGACCATCGACCGCAGCATGCAGTACGAGGCCAGCGAGGCGCTTGATCTTGTCTGCAAGAACGCAAAGGCCAAATTTGACGAGACTGTCGAGATCCACATCAAGCTCGGCGTCGACTCCCGTCACGCCGACCAGCAGGTTCGCGGCGCCATCGTCCTGCCCAACGGCACCGGCAAGAACGTCCGCGTCCTCGTCTTCTGCAAGGAGGACAAGGTGGAAGGCGCTCTCGCGGCCGGCGCGGATTACGCCGGCGGCACCGAGCTCGTTGAGCGCATCACGAAGGAGAACTGGTTCGAGTTCGACGTCGTCATTGCGTCCCCAGACATGATGGGCGTCGTCGGCCGTCTTGGTAAAGTCCTCGGCCCGAAGGGTCTCATGCCCAGCCCGAAGGCCGGCACCGTCACTCCCGACGTGGCCAAGGCCGTCACAGAGGCGAAGGCCGGTAAGATCGAATACCGTCTCGACAAGACCAACATCATCCACTGCCCGATCGGCAAGGTCTCCTTCGGTGTGGAGAAGCTCCAGCAGAACTTTGATGCGCTCGTCGGCGCTGTCGTTCGCGCGAAGCCGTCCGCTGCCAAGGGTCAGTATATCCGTTCCTGTGTCGTGGCTTCCACCATGGGCCCCGGCGTCAAGGTTTCCACCACAAAATATTAAGTTATATATTGACAACCCCCTCGTGATTTGTTAATATAGCTACTGCGCTGCCGGAGACAGCAGGAGGCGTCCGCCGTAACGGGGTCTTCCCCTTCCTGCCGAGGTGAAGCACCGAAAACATGGTTTTTCTGTGTCCTCACGCCGTCCGTGGCGCGAGGACACTTTTTCTTAGTGAGGTGAAACAATATGCCCAACGCAACCGTACTGGAGAACAAAAAGGCCACTGTCGCTGCAATCGCTGAGAAGCTGCAGAATGCCACTGCCGCCGTCTTTGTCGACTACAAAGGCATCACCGTCGCAGAGGATAACGCGCTGCGCGCGCAGTTCCGCGAGGCCGGCGTCGAGTATTCTGTCGTCAAGAACACGCTGACCCGTTTTGCGGCGAACCAGATCGGCTACTCCGACTTTGATGAGATCCTCAACGGCACGACCGCGCTGGCCTGCACCACCGGCGACCCGATCGCCCCGGCTCGCATCGTCAGCCAGTTCGCCAAGAAGAACCACGACGTTCTGTCCATCAAGGGCGGCTTGGTCGAAGGCTCTGTCCAGAGCGCGGAGCAGCTTGCCGCTTTTGGCGAACTGCCGAGCAAGGATGCGCTCATCGCCCAGGTGCTTGGCACCCTGCTTGCGCCGATCTCGTCGTTCGCATTTGTCATCAAGCAGATCGCGGAGAAGGATGGCGAGGTCGCCGAGGCTCCCGCAGAGGAAGCTGCTTCCGCCGAGGAAGCCGCTCCCGCAGAAACCCCCGCAGAATAATTTTTTACTCTACAACTTACAGGAGGTAATTTACTATGGCCAGCGAAAAAGTTGCTGCTATGATCGAAGAAGTCAAGTCCATGACCGTGCTCGAGCTTTCCGAGCTTGTCCACGAGCTTGAAGAGGTGTTTGGCGTTTCCGCCGCCGCCGCTGCCGTTGCCGCTCCGGCTGCCGAGACCGCCGCTGTCGAGGAGAAGACCGAGTTCGACGTCGTCCTCACCGAGATCGGTGCGAACAAGATCGCCGTCATCAAGGTCGTCCGCGAGATCACCGGCCTGGGTCTGAAGGAAGCGAAGGATCTCGTCGACAACGCTCCGAAGACCATCAAGGAAGCCGTCTCCAAGGACGATGCCGACGCCATGGTCGCCAAGTTCAAGGACGCCGGCGCGACTGCCGAAGCGAAATAAGAGATTTGCCTTTTCACCGGCGCAGCGTATGCTGCGCCGGTTTTTTCTCTGCTTCTTCTGCGTTTTAGGGATTGACAATCCATCTCATCGTGTTGTACTATTCAAAATAATACCGTCTCATTTGAGACAGATCGGATGAGCCATATGCAAATCACCGCTGATGAACGCCATATGCTGTCACGTTCTTTTCTATTCCAGGGAACTAGGCCGGATACGTTGAACACTGCCCTGCAGGACGCGCGGACTGAGCGGCGCAGCTTTGCAAAGGGCGCCGTCATTTTTGGCGGCACACAGTTTGAACGGGCGTTCTGTGTCCTGCTGGCCGGAAAAATCTCCGTCCGTAAGGACACTGACGATGGCCGCGGGCTGCACATCAGTACACTGACCCCTGGTTCTTACTTCGGTGCGGCGGCGCTGTTCAACAGCAGCGCGACCTTTGCGACCGTGCTGACTGCGCAGACGGCTTGCCGTATCATTCTGTTTCCCGAATCGCTGCTGCTGCAGCTCATGCGTTATGACTTTTCCATCGCAGAGAATTATATTCGTTATCAGTCTGAGCGGATCCTGTTTCTCAACGAGAAAATTGCCAGTCTCTCCGCCGGATCGGCGGAAAAGCGCCTGGCGCACTGGCTGCTTGAGCACGCACAGCCGACCGAAAACGGACTGATGTGTCCGCTCTCCTCTGTCCGTATGTCTTCGCTGGCGAATTCCCTCAACATCGGCCGCGCATCGCTCTATCGCGCGCTCGACGCCCTGGTGAATTCCGGCGCGGTCATAAATCAGAATAAAGATATTCTGATCCAAAATCCGGCGCTCCTGCGTCAAGTGTAACAAAGCGAGGAAATTGTATGAAAAAGCTATTGTCCATTCTTTTGGTTCTCTCCCTGCTCTTGCTGGCCGTCGCCGGCTGCGCAAGCGAAACAGAAACACCCAATACAGACGCTGAGCAGCAGAGCGCCGCAGACGAATCCCCAGACGGCGCCGGAGACGCCGATCCGGCGCAGGTGCCGGAAGAATCAGAAGCACCCGAAGCAAACGACCTTGAGACGTCCGAGACGCCGAGTGAGGCGGAAGATCCGGCTGCGTCCGTCGAGGAAACGCCCTACGAGCCGGTCGATATGAACATCGCCGTCCTGAAAGGCCCGACCGGCATGGGCATGGCAAAGCTGATGGCCGACACGGAAGCGGGCGAGGCCGCAAATCACTACACGTTCACCGTTGACTCCGACACGGCAGCCGTCATGGCGAAGCTCATCGCAGGCGAATATGACATAGCGGCGCTGCCAACCAACTCTGCCGCCGTTGCCTACAACAAGACCGAAGGCGGCATCCAAATGCTCGCCATCAACACAATGGGTACGCTCTATCTGCTGGAGAACAGCGAATATGAGCGCCCCGCGCTCAGCTCGCTCGAGGAGCTGAACGGCGCGACAATTTCTCTGTTCGGCCAGGGCGCGAACCCGGAATACGTTCTGACCTATGTCCTCGAATCGGCCGGTCTGACTGTCGGCGAGGACGTAACGCTTGATTTCTGCGCCGCCGTGGACGAGGTGCTTGCCAAAATCGCGTCCGGCGATTGGGACTATGCGCTGCTGCCGGAGCCGAACGCCACCGTCGCGGAGGCGAATTCGGAGTTTGCCAGCCGCGCGATGGATATGAACGCCGCATGGGAAGACGCCTCCGGCGGCGCGACCCAGCTCGTGATGGGCTGTCTCGCCATCCGCGCGGAATTTGCCGAGGAGCACCCTGAAGCCGTGGCCAAGTTCCTCGAGGAATACCAGGCCTCGGTCGCGTACATTACGACCGCCGAAGACGCAGCCGCTGTCATCGCCGGCCAGGAGATCGTTCCGAGCGAGGGCGTGGCGGCCAAGGCGCTCCCGAATGCAAACATCGTCTGCATCACTGGCGGCGAAATGCAGCAGACTGTGGAGGGCTATTACGATGTCCTGTTCAATTATAACCCGCAGGCCGTCGGCGGCGCGGTACCGGATGCGGCGTTCTACTATCTGGGCGAATAAGCCGTTTCGCGCGGCGGCCGCGCTTATCTTCTGGATCGCTGTGTGGCAGCTTGTCTCGATGGCCGTCGGCCTCGAGCTGCTGCTGCCCGGCCCGGCGACGGTCGGGCGCACGCTGCTGCGGCTCCTGCGCGATGGCGCCTTCTGGCGCAGCGTCGGCTGCTCGCTGCTGCGCGTGTTCGGCGGTTTTGCCGCCGGCACCGCGCTCGGCGTACTGCTCGCCGCGCTGACGGCAGCCGTCCCCGCCTGCGACGCGCTGCTCTCCCCCGCAATCCGACTGATGCGGACGGTGCCGGTCGCCTCGTTTATCGTGCTGGCGCTGCTGTGGCTGAAATCATGGCTGCTGCCCGCAGTCATCGCCGCCATTGTCGTGCTGCCCGTCGTCTGGGGCAATGTGCGCGCAGGGATCCGCGCGATCGAACCGCAGTATCTGGAATTGGCACGCTGCTACCGATTTGGGCGCTGGAAAACCCTTCGATTTGTACAGATCCCGTCCGTGCTGCCGTATTTTCGCGCGGCGGTACTCTCCGCCGTCGGAATGGGCTGGAAAGCCGGTGTCGCGGCAGAAGTTTTATGTCAACCAAAACTGAGTATCGGCGCACACCTTTACAACGCGAAGGTCTACTTAGAGACAGACCAGCTTTTTGCCTGGACGCTTGTTGTGATCGTGCTCAGTCTGCTCTTTGAGAAAGTGCTGCAGGCCGCAGTACGGGAGGCGCGGCATGATTGAGCTGCGCAGCGTCTCCCTCTCCTATGGCGAAAAATCGGTTTTGTCAGACTTTTCGCTCACGCTCCCGGAAACGGGCATTCTCTGTCTCAGCGGCCCGTCTGGCTGCGGAAAAACGACACTCACGCGTGTTCTGGCTTTTCTCGAGACGCCGGACACCGGCGAGGTCGCCGGGCTGGCGCCCGGCGAGACGGCGGTACTCTTTCAGGAGGATCGGCTGCTGCCCTGGCTGAGCGCGGCGGACAATCTGAAAGCCGCCTGCCCCGGCGCGGACGCGCTGGCATGGCTGTCCGCGGTCGGACTGGCGGACGAGGCAAACACGAAGCCCGCCGCCCTGAGCGGCGGTATGCGGCGGCGCGCGGCGCTTGCGCGCGCACTGGCATATGAGAGCAGACTGCTGATCCTCGATGAGCCGTTCAACGGCGTGGACGAAGCCGCGAAGCGTTCCCTTTATCCGCTGATCCGGCAGGCAGCGGCCGACAAGCCTGTACTACTCATTACGCACCATCAGCCGGAGATCGATGCGCTTGCCGATCGGATCGTCCGGCTGGACGGCCCGCCGCTGCGAATCCTCTCTGACCAGTAAAGCGTCCCTGCCGCAAGGCAGGGACGCTTTAGACTGTCGAAGAACGCCGCAGGCGTTCTTCGACTAGGGACTGCGGCCTGTCATGCGTCGAGGCCGCACGATTCGCACGTTTCCAGGCTGGCGAAATACTACAAGGTTTTTCAACACAGTAAAACGCCGCAGCATCACATGGATGCTGCGGCGTTTTATTGAAATGATTTCAGGCCTTGTTCTGCGCGTCGACCAGGCCGGATGCGCCGTAACGCTCCCGAAGGAGCGGCTTTTCGATCTTGCCGGTCGCATTGCGCGGAACCGGTGCAAAGATGATCCGGTGCGGACGCTTGTAGCGCGGGAGCTTCTGGCAGTACTCCATAAGCTCCTCTTCCGTGCAGCTCTCGCCGGGCTCGATCTCGATGATCGCGGCGGAGATCTCGCCAAGTCGTGCGTCCGGCAGGCCGATCACGGCCACGTCCTTCACCTTGCGGAAGCCGGAGAGGAAATCCTCGATCTGCACAGGGTAGATATTCTCACCACCGGAGATGATGACGTCTTTTTTCCGGTCGACGAGCCAAATGAAGCCGTCCTCATCGAGCTGCGCCATGTCGCCGGTGAAGAGCCAGCCGTCCTTGAGCACCTCGGCGGTGGCCTTCGGATCATTGTAATAACAGGTCATCACGCCGGGGCCTTTTACGCACAGCTCTCCAACCTCGCCAGGCGCGACGGGCGTACCGTGATCGTCGACGATCTTCGCCTCCCAACCGTAGCCAGGAATGCCGATCGCGCCGACCTTGTGGATATTTTCTACGCCAAGATGGACGCAGCCGGGGCCGATGGACTCTGACAAGCCGTAGTTCGTGTCATAATCGTGATGCGGGAAGTACTCTTTCCAGCGTCGGATCAGACTCTGCGGCACGGGCTGCGCGCCAATGTGCATCATCCGCCACTGATCCAGCTTATAGTCAGAGAGCCTGAGCTCGCCGCGGTCAAGCGCGCCGAGGATATCCTGCGCCCACGGCACAAGCAGCCAGACAATGGTGCATTGCTCACGCGAGACCGTGTCCAAAATCAGCTCCGGCGTTGTGCCCTTGAGCAGCACCGCCTTGCCGCCGACAAGAAATGAACCCATCCAATGCATCTTCGCGCCAGTATGGTAGAGCGGCGGGATGCACAAGAACACATCGTCTTTCGTGGTAGAATGATGCTTCTGCTCGACGCGAGCCGCATGCATGAGCGACTCGTGGTTATGTAAGATGGCCTTGGGGAAGCCCGTTGTGCCGGAGGAATAGTAGATGACCGCGTCGTCCTGGTCGGTCAGCGGGGCGCACTGGAAGGAGGAAGAGCAGTTGGCCGTTAGGACATTGTAGCTTTCCGCAAACGTCGGGCAGCTATCGCCGACAAAGAAAAGCAGGCGGTTTTGCGACACCCTGTCCGCGATCTCCTCCACGCGGCCGATGAACTCCGGCCCAAACACGAGCACGACCGAGTCGGAAAGGTTGACGCAGTAGTCGATCTCGCTCGAGTCATAGCGGTAGTTCAGCGGCACGGCGACCGCGCCTGTTTTGAGAACGCCGAAGTAAATCGGCAGCCACTCCAGACAGTTCATCAGCAAAATCGCTACCTTATCGCCCCTGCCGACGCCGCGGCTGGCCAACAGGTTGGCAAAGCGATTCGCCTTCTCATTGAATACGCTCCAGGTGATCTCGCGCCGGTGATAGGGCGAGAACGTCGGCTGAATCAGGTCGTATTCGCGCCAAGTGACGCGCCGCGTCTCTTTCAGCTCCGGGTTGATCTCGACCAGGCAGACGTCATTGCCAAAGTCGCGCGCGTTTCGCTCGAGAATTTCCGTAACAGGCATGAAAAACTCCGTCCTTTGTGCTTTATCTATTTTAATCACTAAAGCATATCATAGCGCACATACCGCCGCTTGTCAAGCAAAAGGCCGCCCCTGAAACGGGGCGGCCTTGCGGTTACTTTACAAATTTACGGATCAGGGAAAGCTTTCCTCTCGTATAAGGCTGATAGCGCAGCGGAAGGTCGAGCCAGGTGTACTTTTTCACGATGCTCTTTTCGTGCGTGAATGTGTCGAAGCCCCACTTGCCGTGGTAGCCCCCCATACCGGATTCGCCGACGCCGCCGAACGGCATCCGGGAGGTCGCCAGGTGGATGATCGTATCGTTGACGCAGCCGCCGCCAAACGGAACGCTGGCGAGTACGCGCCGCTCCGCAGCGCGGTCAGAGGTAAACAGATAGAGCGCCAGCGGTCGCGGACGATCCAACACGAAGCGAACCGCCTCATCCAGCGTCCGGTACGGCAGAATGGGCAGCACCGGCCCGAAGATCTCCTCGCCCATGATGGGGCTGTCCGCAGTAATGCCGGTCAGGGCAGTTGGTGCGATGCGGAGCGACTGCGCGTCCGCTCGGCCGCCGAACACAGCGGTCTCCCCTTCCATCAGACTGCAGACGCGGTCGAAGTGGCGGCGGTTTATCATGTTCGGATAGTCCGGATTGGTGAGCGGATCGGCACCAAACAGCTTCCCCGTCTCCTCTTTCAAAAAAGCGGCAAAGGCGTCGAGCACCGTCTCGTCGACCAGCGCGTAATCCGGCGCGACGCAGGTCTGGCCGCTGTTCAAGAACTTGCCGAACGCGATGCGGCGGGCGGCGAGACGCAAATTCGCTGTCCGGTCGATGATACACGGCGATTTACCGCCCAGCTCCAGCGTGACAGGCGTCAGATGCGCCGCCGCCTTCTCCATGACAAACCGGCCGACTGTTTTGCCGCCGGTAAAGAAGATGTAATCGAATTTCTGCTCAAGCAGAGCCGTATTCTCGGCGCGGCCGCCCTCGACGAGCGACACAAAGGCCGGATCGAACGTCTCCGCGATCAGCTTCGCCAGGACGGCAGAGGTCGCGGGCGCATAGGCCGACGGCTTGAGCACGCAGCAGTTGCCCGCCGCGATCGCGTCGGCCAGCGGCTCTAAGAGCAGCATGACCGGATAGTTCCACGGCGCCATGATGAGCACAACGCCATACGGCTCACGCACGACGAAGCTCTTTGCATGGAACTGTGCGAGCGGTGAAACGGCGCGGCGCGTCCTTGCAAAGCGGCGCAGGTGCGACCGCTGATAGCGGATCTCTGAGAGCGTCAGGCCGATCTCGGTCATGTACGCCTCCTGCTCAGACTTGTTCAAGTCCTCCCGCAGCGCCGCGAGCAGCGCCGGTTCAAAGCGGATGATCGCGTCATAGAGCTTTCTCAGTGCATCGCGCCGGTGGGAAAGCGCCCGCGTCGCGCCGGACTCAAAGTACGCACGCTGACGCGCCGTCAGCTCAAGGATCTCCATCTCACATCGCCCCCTTCAGGATCTGCAGGATCTCATCCTTGCCAGCCGCGCGCGGGTTGACCATCAGCGCACCGTCGTCGATCGCCTGTGCGGCGACCGCAGGAAGCTGCCGCTCGTCCACACCGGCATCGGCAAGGCGCGTAGGCAGACCCGCCGACGCATGCAGGCGCGCGGTCAGATCGCGCACCGTCTGGATGGCCGCGCGCGGGCGCGCGGCCGCCGGCGCGGCGGCATAAGCTTCCGGCCCGGACAGGTGCAGCAGCAGCTCTCCATAGAGATCGCCGCATTTCGGCAGGTTATACTCCATCCCATGCGGCAGCAAAATCGCCATCGCGATCGCGTGCGGCACGCCGCATACCGCGCCCAAGCTGTGGCCGATCGCGTGGACGATACCGACCATCGAGTTTGAAAACGCAGCGCCCGCCATCATCGACGCGTTGGCCATCGCCATGCGCGCTTCACGATCCTTTGGGTGCTCGACTGCGATAGGCAGCGCCTTTGCGATCAGGCCGATCGCCGTAATGGCATACGCGTCGCTCAGCGGGTTCTTCTGCAGGCATGTGTACGCCTCGATCGCATGGCAGAGCGCGTCCATACCGGTCGAGGCCGTCAGTTTAGCAGGCAGGCTCTCCGTCATGCGGTAGTCGAGCACCGCCACGTCCGGCTGGAGATAGTGGGAGATAAACTCCATTTTGATATGGCGCGCCGTGTCCTTGATGACCGCGACGATCGTCGACTCCGAGCCGGTGCCAGATGTAGTCGGCACCGCAACAAACGGCAGCGCAGCGCCGCGGCTGAGCGTCTCGCAGCCCATCACCTCGGCAATGTTCTCACAGTTCTGCGAGAGCAGCATGCGCATGCCCTTGGCCGTGTCGATCACCGAGCCGCCGCCGACGGCGACCACGCCGTCGCACCCATGGGCGCGGAAGGCCTGCGCGATCCTCTCCACACGTTCGAGCGAGGAATCGGTCGGAACGTCTGTCTCCACATACACAGGCGCAAGGCCGCCGCTTTTCATCGCGTCCGACACGATCCTCAGGCCGCCGGACGCCTCGATCCCGCGATCGGTCAGGAGCATCGGCTTTTCACAGCCGAGCCGGCGCAGCTCGCCCGGGATATTTTCAAGTGCAAAATCGCCTGAGAGCACCTTCGCCGCATGCTGGAATTCATAATACTTCGGGATCACGCTGCCGCCCCCTTTGCCGCATAGCGCCCGGTCAGCGTGCCGAGCAGGAGCCGTCCGTACAGGCCGGCGGATGAGATCTCCTTTTTCGGCACCTCCCGCAGCAGACGCCGGGAGATGCATTTGGGGAACAGATACGCCTCCGTGAGGTCAGCGCAGCGCGCAAACGACATGGCGGTCGCGATCTCGCCGCGCATGGAAAAGCTGTGCGCGGCATAGGCGCCGGCCAACCCCTGCCGGCCCGTCAGGATCACGAACGCCTTTTCGACGCTTTTCATATCAAAGCTCGTCGCAGCATGCACGCTGCCAGGCTTGCGGCGGCGCAGGCCGTCCGGCGTTTTTTCCAAATAGAGCTGCGGCCCGCCGCAGCCGCACGTCAAGCCGTAGACAAAACCGTCGGGCCAGCGCTGCGTCTCCTCTTTCACGCGGCTATCCAGCCGGGACAGTTCATAGATGCCGCCGTAGAGGAAATGCAGCACGGCGGATTCCACCAGAGTTTTTGCTTTTTTCATGGGCACCTCGCCAACTTCTCGAAATTTGTGCAGAGCGTCTGCATGACACGATAAAATGCCGCCAGATCGTCCGGATCGACGCCGCGGTCGACCGACCGCTGCACATCCGCGGCGAGCGCGCGGATCTCCTCAGCAGTCCTCCGCCCCAGCTCCGTCAGAACAAAGCGGACGCGGTAGCGGCCCGGCTGACCGTCGCGGCACACCATACGCGCTTCAAGCAGCGCCGCCAGCACGCGCGACACCTGCGCGCGGTCGATCTGGCCGTTTTCCGCCAGCTCCGCCGGCGTCTTGCCCTCCGGGCTTCCGAGGAGCTGGAACAGACACAGCGCGTGGACGCCGCGCAGCCCGAACTGCGCCATCCGGCGCGTCTTGACCTCGCCGATCAGCTTGTAGAGCCGCGCGACCCTGCAGTGTGAACTGCTCAAAGCGTTCCTCCACCGTTTTACCTCCTCTGCACGTTTCCTTCCTACTATAGCGCAATTTTGTTGAGCGGTCAATAATTTCCGCCGTCTGACGCAGGGTCAAGCAACAAAAAGACCGGATAAGGCAGGCATTTCAGCCTGTGCCTTATCCGATCCCTTGTTTCCAGTCCATGCGCCGGCGCAGCGCAGCTCATTTACTTCCCAAAATCATTTGGAACAGCGCCACCGTCTCGTCGCTGGAGTACAGACCCTCGCCGCTCAAATTTCCACTGAATTCTCCGGCATACTCGTTGAGCGCCTACAAAGCGGCCAGGCATCCAGCCACATCTGTATAGGCATCCGAGGCAGTATTCAGGACAAAGGTGCCGTCATCGTTCTCAATAGGGTCATCTCCATCCATAGCAAACGCACTCAAGAGATAGCTTTCAAACGCATCCGAGCTTATACCACTCATTGCTAAATTGAATACGGCATTGGGATCACTGTTGTTAATAGCGTCGTTGTACGCTTCAACAACCTCTTGATCAGGGTTATCGCTGTTTACATATCCAGTCAACAATGCAATATTCAACCCCATATATGTCATCAAGTCCAAGTCCCCGTTGGAGGTTATATAGCCGTTCAAGGCTGTCTCGGCAGTCATCGTACTCGCTTTAGATGCCATCTCCAAAACCATCGCGTTGCTTATCTCCGTATAGGACGAATTTTCATCCAACCCATACTTAGACAAGAAGGTCTCCCCAACAACGCCGCACACATTTTTGATCGTCAGTTCCTTCTGCTGTTTAGCCCATGTTTCATAATCCAGCGGGGTCTCGCCTGTATGCGTACCATCGTCATTAAAATGTTTGACGTAATCATTATATGACGCTTCCGATACATCGCCAAACAATTCGAGGAAATTGGTGGCAGCCGTTGCTACGCCATCCACGGATGTCAGCGTTTCCGCTTCATGGCCATAGAAATTTGAGTTCTTGTAGGCATTCAGATCAGCGCTCGTCGTTCCGTACGGCAGGCGCATATTCTGTTGCTGACCTTATCGGTTTTCAGTCTGACCGTGTCCGCCCAATCGTCTCCAAACGCGTCCGCCATCCACTGTTCCACAATAGTTTCATATTCTCCTTCGCCCACAACGGCGCTATCCTGGGTCACAGTGATCGTGCCGCTGGCTCCGGGGTTGGCATAGTCTCCGACCGCGCCGGCATAGATGATCTCGCTTTTCAGCGTCTCATCCATTTTCTTGTTCGTGTACGAGATATACCCTGAGTAGGTCACGGCCGCCCACGCCCGCCAGGATGGCCAGGATGGCGATGACCACGATCAGCTCCACCAAAGTAAAGCCGGCAGAGGGCTTGTAAACAAGCCCTGAAGGTCACCGGGCGCTTTGCCCGGTTTCGCGTTTTCTCCCTTCGGCGAGTCTCTTTTATTCAGACTATCATATCTTTCATATCTTTCAAAAAATTTCAAGCAGAGCCGCATGAAATTTGAAACGGTCTTTGACCTGTTTCTCTAAGCCGCCTGGATGAGCGCCTTGAGGAAGGCCGGAACCTCACGAAAGGAGTAGAACAGCTTGTACAGGTACGGCGTAGTCCGGCTGCCGAGCGTACAGGCGTTCAGGCCGAGCGAGCCTGCGATATACGCCGCACGGCAGAGGTGGAACTCGCTCGAAATGATGCAGACGCGCTCGCCGTCTCCGCCGAGTGAACGCAGGATCTCCTGCGCGTTGATGAGGTTCTCGCGCGTCGTAGAGGACTGATCCTCCATGTACACGCGGCTCATATCCGCGCCGTTCGCGTCTAGGTAGTCGTACATCACCTGCGCCTCGGAGATCGCTTCGTCCCGGCCTTGTCCGCCGCAGACGATGACGGGCGCGTCCGGATTCAGCGCCATGAACTCGAGCGCGACGTCAAGACGGGCGCGCAGCGCGCGCGAGGGCGCGGTGCCGTTGACCTTCGCGCCGAGCACGACGGCGTATTCCGCCCCGGCGGCGGCGTTCGGATCGCCGCCGGCCCAGGACTGCATCACGCCCATCGCGATCACGACCAAGATCACGCCGACGGCAAGCAGCGACAGCAGAAGCTGCCGGAGTGGTTTCCTTTTCATGCCCCGCCCTCGAGCTGTGCGGCCAGGCTCTCCCACTGCTCATAGAGGCCGGCGAGCGCGGCTTCGGTCTCGGCCTTTTCCTCCATCAGGCGGGACAGCTCCTGAAAATCCGTTGAAGCTGCTTCGATCCTTCCATCGTAGTCTGCGACGGCCTGCTCGCCCTTTTCGATCTCGCGCTCGAGCTTTGCGAGCTGCTTGTCAAGGCCATAGACATTCTTCGGTTTTTCCTTCTTCTCCTTCTTCGGCGTGGGCGCGGCGGGCTGGCGCTGCGCCGCCTCATGCTCCTTGATGGAGCGGTATTTCTGATAGCCGCACGGGAAATCGCGAACCGCACCGCCCTCCAGCTCCCAGACGCGCGTTGCGAAGCTGTCGACAAAATAGCGGTCGTGCGAGACAAAAATGAGCGTTCCCTCATAGTCGACGAGCGCCTCCTCGATCCACTCGCGTGTCGGGATGTCGAGGTGGTTCGTCGGCTCGTCGAGGATCAGCAGGTTGATCTTCGCGTCCATCAGCATACAAAGCCGCAGACGCATCTGCTCGCCGCCGGAGAGCATGGAGACGGTCTTGAACACATCATCGCCCGAGAACAGGAACGAGCCGAGCCGGTTGCGCGCAGTCTGCGTGTCGCAGTTCGCCTCATAGAGCATGGTGTCGAGCAGGCTCCGCTCCGGGTGGTCAAAGTGGATGATCTGCGGCAGATACGCCTTTTTGACAGACGGGCCGTATTTGACGCGGCCGGTGTCAGGCACAAGCTCCTGCAGCAAAATTTTCAAAAAGGTCGATTTTCCCGCACCGTTGTCTCCAAGAAAAGCGATGCGCTCGCCGCCCTCAACGCGCAGCTCGACGCCGGAAAAAAGCGTGCGGTCGCCAAAGGATTTGGAGAGATTTTTGACCGAGAGCACCTCGTCGCCGCGAAATTCCTTTTCGCCGAAGCGCGCACGCATCGTCTTCTCGGTCTTGGGCCGCTCCGTCTTTTCGATGCGGTCGATGCGGTGCTGGATGCTCATCGCACGACGGTAGAGCGTGCGGTTGTTGATGCCCCAGCCCTTCATGCGCTCCATGGTATAGCTGAGCTGCGCGATCTTTGCCTGCTCCTGCTCATACTGCTTGAGCTGGAGGTCGAAGCGGCGCTGG
>CAZJBT010000015.1:12707-22055 GCA_964544345.1 uncultured Oscillospiraceae bacterium | reverse complement strand
CACCGCCATCGTCCGGGTCAGCGGCATGAGCGCCCAGGCGTCCGGCTCCTCCGCCAGACCGTCAAGGTGCGCATGGAAAAGCAGCCGGACTGCGTCCAGTGCTTCCATAGCTGCGACGTGTGTGTCTGGCGAAATGGCAAGGCGAAAAAGACCGACCCGCCCATTCCCGACGATTGGGCGCCAATTTCCTCCGACCCGAACCGCCGGAAGACCAGCGACGCGCCAAATATCGAGGACTACCTGCCAGGCGGCAAGACCTCCTGCCAGAACGTGTCTGAGCCGGCGGAGCAGCCGAAGACCCCCTCGCACCGCCGCAGCCACCGCGGCGGGCAGAACAAGCCGCACGCCGATATCTCGAGCGAGAAGCGGCAAGAGTCCGCGCAGCCGGCAGCCCACAGCGATCCGCCGCAGGAGAAAAAGCAGCAGAGCCAAAACAAGAAGCAGCAGCCGCGCACGAGCCGCCCGCAGAACCAGCAGAGTCAGCAATCACAGCAGCCCCGTCCGCAGAACCAGCAGGGTCAACGCAAAAAGCAAAGCGCACCGGAATCCGCCGCGAAGCAGCCGGCCGAGCCGGCGATCCAGCCCGCTGGCGAGCAGAGAAAAAAATCAAATAACCATCGCCGCCGTCACTGCAAGCCGTCCGGCGGCACGCCGCAAAACAACTCCCAGTCCGACAGCGAGAATTGAATACAGCTCCCCGGTAGGACGCCGCGTCCCACCGGGGAGCTTTTTATGCCCGGCACGCCGCAGACCGGCGCCAGCCGCTGGCGTCAACTGCGGAACAAGCGCGGATCGAGCCGGTCACTCCGCGGCAAAAGCAAAGGCCGCCGCAGAGCAGGGCAGCGCTTCTCTGCGGCCGGCATGCGCCTGCGGCGCGCGCATGCTTTCGAGCCGCACAGAATACAGTGCGTATTGCGCCGCGCGTCCAGGGGTTGTCAGTTCAATGTCACGGTCTGCGAGCGGTCGCCGGGGCTGATCGTGATGCGCGCGACCTCAGCGTCGTTCTCATAGAGGATATAGCTGCCTGCGGGCAGCTCCCAGAACGTGCAGTACTGCGTCGGCTCGCTCTCAGGCCCAAAGGCCAGCGCGCGGCAGTCGTTTTCCAGCTCCGCGCCTGCCAAGCGGTAGATGTACTGTGTTTCGGATGCATCCGAGGCCTGCGTTTTTACGACCGTCAGACTGCCGCACACCGTCTGCGAGAGCGTCAGCGATTCGCCGTCCGTCCAGCCGGCGCCCGAAACGTCAGAGACGGCGGCGTTTTCCCTGAGCGTAAAGCTCACGTCCGCGCTGCCCTCCGCAGAAAGGCGCCACCGGCCAGGTCGGAGCGTCAGCGTCAGCTCGCCGCTCTCCGGCACGGTCAGGCTGCCCGCCGCGTCATCAGACCCTGCGAGCGTGAGCGCCGTACCCGGCTCCAGATCGGCAAAGTACACCAGCAGCCGAACCGGCTCCGCATTCGCCGCCGCATTCTCCACCACCACCGTCTGCGGCAGCGTGCCGCCCGTCTCTGCCGTCTCGGCCGTCTCCGCTGCGGTCGTCGGCGCGCCGATGAGCTGCGCCGACTCAGCGTCCGCTGCGGCCAGCGGCCCGGCCATCGTCAGAAACGCGCCGACCGACAACAGCAGCGCCGCCACGCCCGTGGTTCGTTCGAGTCTCCATCGCATCGTACATTCCTCCGTATTTCAGTTTGCTCCATTTTAGAGCGTCGGCACGGAAAAACCGAAAGAAGCCTGTCGATGCACAAAATCAATCGTCCGCATGCGTACTTTTCATGGTAAATCCCATAAAATACGCTTCAATCCTCCTCCTACTTTTGGTATGATAAGAAAGAATCTCAGCAAAGGAGAATGTACATGAGTGAACAAAGAGTCATTTCCCAGGAGGAATATCTGGCAAAAACCTACGCGCAGGGGAACCGCCGGCAGGATCCGGACGCCAAAGCTCCGCAGACACCGCAGGACTATATCGAGCGCGTGTTGAAGGGCGATGCGCTCGTCTCCATGCAGGTCGGCAGCGTCGAGGGACTCGGCCTGACGCCCGGTGAGGTCATGAACAACCGCCCGCTCTGGCTCGGCGAACCACCTGAGATCTCGGAAGTGGCATATGAAAAAGACTGCAGCGTGCTCGTCATCGGCTCCGGCCCCGCGGGCAGCACCGCCACGCTGCGCCTGGCCGAGCTGGGCGTCGACGTGCTCTGCCTCGAGTCTCAGACGTGGGAGGAGTACGACGCGTTCGCCTGCGACATGGCGACCTACAACTCGAAATTCTTCCTCGACCACGGCGTGCCGGAGTATGACCTGATGGACGTCTACAACGAGTACATGCGCAAGGCGCTTGGCCACGCGCATCCGAAGCTCGTGCGCGACTATGTCACCCGCTCGGGTGAGATGATGGACTGGGTGCTCAGCTTCATCCCCCAGGAATACATCGACGCCTATGCCCACCCGACGCAGTACAAGGGCAACAAATACTTCACCGGCGAGACATGCGGCCAGAAGAGCTTCATCGGCATGCTCCAGTGGCGCGACCAGGAGACGAACAACAACATGTGGCCGTTTGTCATGCGCACGCTGCATACCGAGGCCGTCAAGCGCGGCGCGCAGTATCTTTACGGCGCGCAGGCGATCCGCCTGCTGCAGGACGGCGACGGCGCGATCTGCGGCTGCATCGCCCGCGACATCGACGGGAACTTCTTCAAGGTCAACTGCCGGGCGGCGGTCGCCGCGGCGGGCGACTTCGGCGGCAATCCGGATATGCGCCTCGACCTGTGCGACACGCTGCGCAACCTCGCCTGGTCGGTCGGCCTTGACCGCACGGATGCGAGCAACATGGAGAGCGGCGGCCGCGACGGCTCGGGCATCCGCATGTGCCTGTGGGCCGGCGGCACGATGGAGGCCGGCCCGCGTGCCGGTCAGGGCGCGTCCAATAACGACAAGCCCAACTTTCCGTTTGGCGGCTGCTGGCCGACCTTCGGCCCGGACGGCAAGCGCTTCATGAACGAGACGATCACCAAATTCGGTGCGAACGGCGCGGTCGACATGCTGCCGCCGGGCGGCGTGGTCGCCATCGTCACGGACGCCAATTGGGACGAGTACTGCGAGCATCAGGGCTACGGCCACGAGGTCATGGATCGCAGCAACGACTATATGCTCTCCGTCGTGCGCGCCGACATGGCCGCCTGTCAGCCCGGCCCCGAGGGCTGCGACGTCCACTGCTTTGCCCGCTATGGCGAGAGCTACGACCACATTTTCGCGGCCAACTCAGTCGAGGAGCTTGGCTCGTATCTCGGCTACGAGGGCGAGTCGCTCCAAAACTTCGTCGCCGAGGTCGCGCACTGGAACGAGATGTGCGAAAAAGGCTATGACAGCGACTGGGGCTGCGACCCGACGTATATGTTCCCGATCAAGGACGCTCCGTTTTTCGGCGCGGCAGCGAAAACCGGCGAGATGAAGCCGCACGGCGGCCTGTGCCAGCATGCGGGCGTCTGCACCGACGGCGATTATAGGGTTCTCGATCGCGACAAGCAGCCGATCCCCGGCCTGTATGCCATCGGCAACTGCTGCGGACAGCGCTTCGGCATCCAGTACCATACTCCGACCGCGGGCAACTCCTGCGGCAGCGCGATGACCACCGGCTATGTCGCCGCCGAGTGCATCGCCAAAGCCTACATCTGAGTGCTCACAGAAAGCTCAAACGCCCCGTCCTGCAGGATGCAGGGCGGGGCGTGAGACTGTCGAAGAACGCCTGCGGCGTTCTTCGACAAGGGACTGCGGCCTGTAAACGTGCGGAGTTTTCTCCGACGCACAGGTCGCCGGAGAAAACGATCCTGATTTGATTTCGCCGCTACGGCGGCGAAACTCTACGAGGTTTTTTGATAAGCTGACGCTCCGGCGGATTCCAAAGTACCTTTAGAAGTTTTCCGGACGAAAAATCCGTTTCATGCAAAGACCTCGTCAATGGCAGCCAGGAGGGCGTCGACGTCCTCCGGCCTGGTCGCCCAGCTCGTACAGAAGCGGACGGCGCTCATGCCCGGCGCGATCCGGCACCAGTATGAGCTGGCGAACGCTTCTGACAGCTTCGCAAGCTTATCGTCCGGCAGGATGGGAAACTGCTGATTTGTGGGCGAGACGATCAAAAATGCACAGCCGTGCGACGCGAAGGCGTCCCGAATGCGCTTTGCCTGCTCGAGCGCGTGGCGCGCGATCCGGAGGTAGACGTCACCGCGCAGCAGCTCGTCAAATTGCAGCCCAAGCAGCCAGCCCTTGGCCAGCATGCCGCCGCGCTGCTTGAGGATATAACGGAAATCACGCTGCAAGACCGGCGCCGTCAGCACGAGCGCCTCGCCGAACAGCGCGCCGACCTTGGTGCCGCCGATGTAGAACGCGTCGCACAGCCGCGCAAGGTCGGGCAGGGTCACGTCGTTTTCCTCGGCCGCGAGCGCGTAGCCGAGCCGCGCACCGTCGACGTAGAGCAGCACGCCCCACTTGTCGCACACGGCGCGCAGCGCCTCCAGCTCCGCAAGCGAGTACAGCCCGCCCGTCTCCGTCGGCTGGGACAGATACGCCAGCCCCGGCTGAACCATGTGCTCGTGGTTGGCGTCATTCCAGTGCGCGGCGCACACGGCATCCAGGCAGGCGGCGGAGAGCTTGCCATCTGAAGATGGCTGACTGAGCACCTTGTGCCCCGTCGCCTCGATCGCGCCCGATTCGTGGATCGCAATGTGGCCGGCGTCGGCACAGACCGCGCCCTGGTGCGGCCGCAGCGCCGCGGCGAGCACAGTCAGATTCGTCTGTGTACCGCCGGTGAGAAAATGCACATCGGCCTCCGGCGCGCTGCACAGCTCACGCACGCGCGCTCTTGCCCGGTCGCTGATCGGATCAACGCCATAGCCTGCCGTCTGCACATAGTTATGCTCGCTGAGCGCGCGGAGGATCTCCGGGATCGCACCCTCGGTATAGTCGCTTTCAAATCGGATCACTGTTCTGGCTCCTTCCGGAAAAAAGGAGCTGCCGCCTGACTGCGGCAGCCCCTATTTTGATCATCTATGATTTTGGCGCTGGACAGGATCGGCTCGCTCCGATCACGGAGCGCGCGCAGCGGTCAGCTCCTCGACCGGAGAGAGGATCGGGTGATTTACTCGACCGGAACGATCCAGCCGTTCTCGTCGGGGAGACGACCCCACTGGATGCCGGTCAGCGTGTCGTAGAGTCTCTGTGCAGTCGGGCCGATCTCGCCGCCGCAGATAACGGTGTGGCGATCCTTCCAGCCCATTTCGCCGACGGGCGAAATGACGGCGGCGGTACCGGTGCCCCAGACCTCCTCGAGCTTGCCCGCATCGGCCGCGTCGAACAGCTCCTCGGCGCTGATGCGGCGCTCCTCGACCGTCAGACCCCAGGCGCGCATCAGCTCGATGCAGCTCTTGCGCGTGATGCCCGGCAGGACTGAGCCGGTCAGCTCCGGCGTAACGACGACGCCGTCGATCTTGAACATGATGTTCATCGCGCCGACCTCTTCGATGTACTTGCGCTCGACGCCGTCAAGCCAGAGAACCTGCGCGTAGCCGGACTTCTCGGCTCTCTCGCCGGCGCGCAGCGAGGCGGCGTAGTTGCCGCCGCACTTGGCATAGCCCGTGCCGCCGCGGACGGCGCGAACATCGTCGTTCTCCACATAGATCTTCACCGGGGCAAGTCCGTTCGCGTAGTACGCGCCGGACGGGCTGGTGATGATGCAGAACAGATACGTCTTCGACGTGTGGACGCCCAGGTGGTTGTCCGTCGCAAAGATGAACGGGCGGATATAGAGTGAGGTACCCTCCTCATTCGGAACCCAGTCGGCGTCGATGCTGACGAGCGTACGGACGGCCTGGACAAAATCCTCCTCCGGGATCTGCGGGATACACAGGCGCTCGCACGAATCGTTCATGCGGCGGGCATTCTCGACCGGGCGGAAAAGCTGGATGCCGCCGTCGGCACGGCGGTAGGCCTTCAGGCCCTCGAAGATCTCCTGTGCATAGTGGAGCACCATGCAGCACGGTTCAAGCTCGATCGAGCCGTAGGGAACGATACGTGCGTCGTGCCAGCCCTGACCCTCGGTGTAGTTCATCAGGAACATGTGGTCGGACATATAGGTGCCGAAGCCGAGAGCGCCCTGCGGCTTCTGGCGAGGCGCTTCGGTGCGCTGGATCTTGATTTCCATGGAACTTGCCATCCTTTCTTAGTTCGCCGTTCCCGGCGGGAGTATCATATGTACAATTTACCATATCAAATCTTGCGGCTATTTGCAAGTTATTTTGGCACTTCCTGCGTTCTGCTGGAAAACAGGCCGAAAAACCCGCCGATGTTTGTTCAGTTTCAAGACCTGCTCTCTGATTTTTAGTCGGGCGCTTTCTAGCTCCCGGTACGCCGCGCAGGGCGGGGTCAGTCCCCGCCTCGCCCCATTTTGCAAGCTATTCCAGTTTTTCTTGCATCCCGTACCGCTCACTCCGCGGCGCGCCGGAAGCGTTCGATCATCTCGCGCGTGAGCGAGACGCCGTCGTCGCCAAAGTCGATCTCCTCGGGGCTGAACCAGCGCGCCTCCTTCAGCTCGCCCGTGTCGAGCGTGATATTCTCCTCCCCGTCGCACTCGCAGATGAACCCGGAGAGCAGGTCGCCCGAGAAGCCCCAGGGCTGGCTCTTGTAATAGCGGATGTTCTTCACATGCAGGCCGCACTCCTCCATCACCTCACGGCGGACGGTCTGTTCGAGCGTCTCGCCGATCTCCGCGAAGCCCGCGATCAGCGCCCACGGCGCGCCCGGGCGGCGGTATTTGGTCAGCAGGATGCACTCGCCGCAGCACACGGCGACGATCACCGCCGGACAGAGCTTGGGATAGACCGTGTTGCCGCAAGCGCAGACCATCGCACGCTCATAGCCGGAATGCGTCATGGGCTTGCCGCAGCGGCCGCAATAGACGTTATCGCGGTACCAGCACCAGAGATGGTAGCCTGTCACGCCCGCGAACGCGGCCGCGCGCGGCTGCGCCGTGCGGAGCTCGCGCAGGCCGAAGCGCGAAAAGCCCTCGCACTGCGCCGCGTCGCCCAGAAAATACGAGACGTCTCCGATGGAGAACGCGTAGACCGTGCGGCAGCCGCCAAGCGCCCTCCAGGTCGGGAACGTCAGCGTGCCGCCCTCTTTGCGCCCCAGCACGCCGCTTTCATCAAAGCAGAGCACCAGGCTGTCCGCCGCCGGACGGCGCGGCGTGAAATGGTTGTCAAGGGTCAATGCGCCAAGATCCTGGATCATATGCTCACCTCACAGCTTCCACGGAAGCTCACGATGTTATATAGTATTCTCCTCTCCGGACTTGCGCGCTCGCGCGCACACGTGTATAATTATACCAAACGATCCCGCGCGTGACAACTCCCGCGCGCGCCGAGCGCGCTATTTTTGAGGCCGACCGACCGAGCGCTGCACAGATGCTCCCGGCGCGCGGCAGAAAAACACCGGCTCAAATGGTGGCCGGAGCCAGGCTGGATCGAACCGCCAGCGAAACGAGGAGACGCCATGTACGATATTTTTGTGGGAACCAATTCCGTCCGCGGGAGCCGCGGTATTTACACCCTTCGCCTTACCTCCGACGGCGCGCTCTCGCCGCGCCATACGCACCCGGCATACAACGCGGGGTACCTCGCGCTCGCAGGCGAGCGCCTGTTTGCCGTCAGCGAGGGCATGACGTTCCAGGGGGCAGCGTCCGGCGGCGTGACGGCGTACGCCATTGCGCCGGACGGCAGTTTGACCCTGACCGGCAGCCGGACGACCGGCGGGCAGCGGCCGTGCTGCCTGTGCGCGGACGGGGAGACGGTCTATGTCTCGAATTTTTACGGCGGCATCTGCGCCGCGTTCCCGGTCGGCGCGGACGGGTCGCTGCACAAGGCCGCGCTTGTGATCGACGAGCCTCCGCTGCCGGATCACCCCAAGGCGCTGCACTGTGTCGGCCTGCTGCCGGACGGGAAAACGCTCGGCGTCGTGTCGCTCTCACGGATGAGCCTGCTGCTCTATGACGCGGCCTCCGGCGCACGTCTCGCCGAATACGCGCCGGAGCCTGGCCTGCATCCGCGCCACTTCTGCGCGTCACCGGACGGACAGACGGTCTACCTCCTGATGCAGGAGCCGGCGGAGGTGCATGCGCTTTCCTGGAGCGGGAGCGCGCTCACGCTGCGCCAGAAGGTGCGGCTGACAGACGCGCCGCTCGTGCTCGGCGCGTCCGCCATCCGCGTCAGCCCGGACGGCCGGTTCGTTGTCTGCGCCGTCCGCGACACGGCGGAGTTATATGTGCTCCGCGCGGAGCGCGGGCAGCTTGCGCTCTGCGGTGCGGCGAAGCTTCCCGGCGCGGTGCCGCGCGACGTTTCCTTTACGCCGGACGGCCGCTTTCTCATCTCGGCGCTGCAGTTTTCTGACTGCGTCAGCGTCCACCGTTTCGACGGCGGACAGCTTTCTGCATGCACAGTGCTCGGCGGCATTCCGTCGCCCGCATCCATCGTTATTCGGGAGGTGATCGCATGAGCGAGCTTGATCGCATCGAGGCGCTCACACGCGAGTTGGCGCGCCTTCGCGCGCGCGCGGACATCGAGGATCTGATGGCACGCCTGCAATCCATGCTTACAAGCGGACAGACCGCAGCCATTCCGGCGGCCTTGTTCGCAGCCAATGTGCCGGACGCTTCCATTGAATACGGCGCTTCGGGGCAGTACATCGGCTTCAAGAAGCTCTCGACCTTTTTTGAGAAGGACGTGGTGCCGGGCCGATTCCAGATCGCCTCGCTCGCTTCGCCCTCCATTGCGGTCGCGCCCGACGGGCTGACCGCCGAGGGGCGCTGGACAGTGATCGGCACGGAGCTGGACGCGGGCGACCTCGGCGCCGCGCCGCCGGAGAGCGCAGAAGAGCGCGCATTGCTCTCGTCTGCCGCGCCGGACGGGGCGGCCTACCGCGCCGAGTGGGTCTGGCAGAGCTGGCGGGCAGCGTTCCTGCTCGAGCGCGGCGCGTGGCGCATCGCACACCTGCACATCTTCGACCTGCTGCGCAGCCCGATGGACAGCGATTTTGTCCGTTTTTCCACGGAGCGCTGGGCGACGGACGGCGTGCGGCTCGACCGGCTATTCACCTCGAACATCCCATTCGCGCCCGGCGAGCTGCCTGAAAACCTGGCAAACGGCCCGACGACCGCACACTGGCAATACCGCCCCGACGCGCTGCCGCCCGAGCTTTGCTGACAAAAATGCCCCGCTGCCTCTCCGGCAGCGGGGCAAGCTGTTATTTCTGAAATCGATTCCCCGTATTGGCATAAATGACCGTAAACCCAACCACGCCGAAAAAC
>CAZJBT010000015.1:0-12607 GCA_964544345.1 uncultured Oscillospiraceae bacterium | reverse complement strand
TCAATATTATACCCGGCAGGTATCAGGAGGCGTGCACATGGAACTGCGTCATCTTCGTTATTTTCTCATGGTGGCGGAGGAGCTGAGCTTTACCCGCGCTGCGCAGCGGCTCCAAATGGCGCAGCCGCCGCTCAGCCGCCAGATCCAAACGCTCGAAGAGGAGCTGGGCGCGCCGCTGTTCATCCGCGGAGGCAAGCGGCTGCGGCTGACCGAGGAGGGCGCGCTGCTACGCCAGCGCGCCCAGCAGATCCTCACGCTTGTCGACAAGACCTGCGGCGAGCTTGCACAGCGCCGCAGCGGCCTGACCGGCACGTTGTACATCAGCTCGGTCGAGGGTCGCGGCCCGTTCCTGGTCGCTGAGTGGATCGCGGGCTTTCAGAAGCAGTATCCCGGCGTCTCCTACAACCTCTGGAACGGCAACTCCGACGACGTGGCCAACCGCATCGAGCAGGGTCTGAGCGACATGGCGGTCATTATGACGCCCTACGACACGGAGGGGCTTGGCGGGTTCCCCGTATTCCGCGAGCCATGGATCGCCATGCTGCCAAAGGATCACCCGCTCGCCCAGCAGACCACAGAGACGATCCCGCTCTCGATGCTCGCCGGCGAGGAGCTGATCCTGCCGTCGCGCCGGTCGCGCGTGCGCGAGATCCGCAGTTGGTTCTCCCAGATCGGCGCGGAGCCGACCATCCGCTGTGAGATCGCACACGTTATGAACGCCTATGAGCTGACCGAGCTGGGCGTCGGCATCTCGATCTTCCCGGCCTCCGCCGCCAGCACGGCCGAGAGCGGCCGGATCGCCGTCCGCCGCATCGTCGAGCCGTCCATCGAGGCGAGCTATGCGCTCGTCTGGAACCAGGATCGCCCGCTCTCCCAGCTCGCCCAGCGCTTTGTCGACTTTATCCGTGCCCAGACGCCGGAGGACATGGAAAAAACAGGCGCATAAGGCGCCCGAAACAGCTCGCCGGCAGAAACGCCCTGCCGTAAATGCCAGCGTGGCCGGCCAAGGGAGCGCCCGTATACACCAATTGAAGGATCGGTACAGTGCGGTAAACCCTCCGTCACAGCGCAGTACAAAATGACCTGTAGAAAAACGGAGCGCCTGAAGAAGTCTGAGCTTCTTCAGGCGCTCCGTTCGGTTTATTTCTGGGTCAGCGGGCGCTGGATCAGGGCGGGATCCTTTTGAACGGCAAGGTAGTCCTCGTAGTTGCGGCGCAGGAGCGCGGGGGTGTCGAGGCCGTAGGGACATTTGGCGCGGCACTGGCCGCAGTTCACGCAGTCCGGGATCTTCTCCATCATCGCCCGGCCCTCGTCCGAGAGCATGATGGACGTCGGCGCCCGGCGCAGCATCAGCGCTGAGCGCGCACACGAGGAGATCTGGATCCCCTGCGGGCACGGCATGCAGTAGCCGCAGCCCCGGCAGAACTCGCCGCGCAGCTCGGCGCGGTCGCGCGCGATGACCGTCTCCAGCTCCGGCGTGAGCTGCGGCGGGGTCTTGATATAGGAGAGAAATTCATCCAGCTCATGCTCGCGCTGGATGCCCCAGATAGGCAAGACGTTGTTCTGCTCCATCATCCACGCACAGGCTGCCGCAGAATTGGTCAGCAGCCCGCCGGCGAGCGCCTTCATCGCGATAAATCCCATGCCCGTGTCCACGCAGCGCGCGGCGAGCGCCCGTTCCTCGTCCGTCGAGAGATAGCTGAACGGATATTGCAGCGTCGCGTACAGCCCGGAAGATACCGTCTCGTTTGCCACGGCGAGCGAGTGGTTCGTGATGCCGATGAAGCGGATCTTGCCGGCGCGCTGCGCGCGCTCCGCCGCGTCGTACAGCCCGTCCGCGCCGCCCGGTCTCGGGCAGAACGGCGGGTTGTGGAGCTGGTAGATCCCGATGCAGTCCGTGCCGAGCGTACGCAGGCTCTGCTCCAGATCGCGCTCAAGCTCCTCGCCGGTTTTTGCCATCGTCTTGGTTGCGATGACGACCTTGTCCCACATTCCGGCAAAGGCCGCGCCGAGCTTTTCCTCGCTGTCGGAATACGCGCGCGCAGTGTCGAAATAGGTGATGCCGCCGTCATAAGCTCTTCGCAGCAGCCTCACCGCGTCCTCCTTGGAAATGCGCTGGATCGGCAGCGCGCCGAAGCCGTTTTGCTCGACGGTCAGCCCCGTCGCGCCGATCGTAATGGTTGCCATGGCTCTCACCCTCCTTTTTTCTATTATCCGCCGCGTCCGCCGGGAAGTCAAGCGCGAGGTTTTGCTTGCCTGCCGCACCGGATATATTGTATGATAGGCTTGAATGTCAAAGGAGGCGCATCATCATGGAAGAAAACCGGATCACCCGGCAGTTCGACGGGTTTGAGATCGTCTATCACAAATCAGAAAAAATCTGTATCGAGCGCCCGGGCGACGACCCGGCTGCCGGACGAACCTACGGCCCGCTCGCCCCCCGCACCGTCGTCTACTGCAAAGGCGACGCCACGCCGCGCGCAGGCTATGCGGCGCCGTGCGATCTCTCGGTCGAATACGACGCACCGCTCGTCATGCGCGACGGCGCTGTTCTTCGCTGCAACATCTTCCGGCCGCTGGGCGGCGCGCCCACGCCGGTCATCCTCTGCTGGACGCCCTATGGCAAGGATCAGCCCGACCCCAACATCCCGGACGACGACGACTCCATCGGCGCGAACATCGGGCGCGGGATGCGCGGCGGCTCGCCCTGGCGGCTCAATCACGGCCCCGACCCGATCGTCTGGGTGCCGCACGGGTACACGCTCGTGTTCGCCGATGTGCGCGGCGCGTCGAATTCCGAGGGCATCGCCGAATACTTCGGCAACGGTCAGGATTCCGACGATATTTACGACGCAGTGGAATTTATCGCCGCACAGCCCTGGTGCACCGGAAGCGTGTGCATGATGGGCGCGTCATGGCTGGCCATCTGCCAGTATTACGCCGCGGCGAAGCGGCCGCCGCACCTTTCCTGCATCGTCCCGTGCGAGGGTCACGGCAACATGTACCGCGACGAGTACGTCCGTATGGGCATCCCCGACATCGGTTTTGCGCGCGACTTTTTCACCGCGGGCGGGACGTATCAGGAGGATGTGCGCGCAATGATTCGGAAATATCCGACCTGGAACGCCTATTGGGCGTCGAAATCCGTCCCGTTCGAGCGCATCACGCTGCCGGCGTATTTCATCGGCGGCTTTTTCAGCTTCTACCACGTCCGCGGCACATTTGAAGCGTTCCGCCGCATTTCGAGCGAGAAAAAGTGGATCTACATCCACAATTCCGACAACTGCATGCTCGAGGGCAGCCGGGACTTCTGCGAAAAAGAGCTGATCCCGTTCTGCGACCATTTCTGCAAAGGCGCGGAGAACGGCTGGGAGGAAACGCCGCGCGTGCGCCTGTCCGTGCTCGACCCGCACGGCCCGGACATCGTCGACCGGCCCGAGACCGACTGGCCGATCCCGCGCGAGGTGCGCAGGACGCTCTATCTCGACGCGGCCACGCACACCATCACCGAAACGCTCCCGGGCGAGGCGCAGGCCGCCTACGACGCCGAGGTGCCGTTCGTCTACTGCGAGACGCAAGACGAGTCCTTTGCCCGCTCCGACCCGTCCGGCCGGTGCGACTTCGTCTACACGTTTGACGAGGACACCGAGGTCGTCGGCCAGATCAACGTCCACCTCTGGGTCGAGGCGGACGGCTATGACGACATGGATCTGTTCGTCCGTGCGATCACGCTGAACCCGGACGGCAGTTTTTGCTCGGTACCGGGCTTCGGTAAGCAGCCGTACTCCGGGCCGGACAACCGGCTGCGCGTCTCGCTGCGTGCGCTGAAGGAGGACGTCTCCACCGAGCGGTTCCCGGAGCACAGCTTTGAGACGGTCGAGAAGCTCTCGCCCGGCGAGATCGTGCCGGTCGTCATCCCGCTCTGGCCAACCTCGCTGTTCTTCCGGAAGGGCGACAAGCTGCAGATCTCCGTCGCGGGCTATGACTTCATGGGGCACGCCGTGCCCGGCGGCGAGCGCAACCGCGTCCTCCCGGACAATCACGGCCGCCATATCCTCCACACCGGCGGCAAATACGACGCGCGTATCGTCCTGCCCATCCTGCCGCGCGGCTGAAGCCAACACAAAAGAGCTGCTGCAGAATAGGTCTGCAGCAGCTCTTTTACTGGGATCTCTACGAAGCGTTTCATCAAACTTGCCGTGCTTTACATGGCCGGCGCTGCGCAGGGGCGCAGCACCCGTCTCACTCCTGCGGGATCTCCGGATACAGCAGATAGCTGTCGAACCGGCCGCCAGTGCGGACGTAATGCGCACCGTCGTTGAAGGTGAGCGGCTCGTCCCACATCGGCAGGATGCCAAGATAGTCGAAGCTGGCGATGTTGACCTGGATCGCCTCGCCCTTGTGGAACACCATGCTCGTCGGCCACAGGCCGATGTCCAGCGCGACCGGCTCGCCCTTTTTGACCGGCAGGACGCTGTTGTGCGGATGGAACGGCTCGCACTCGGTCGAGCGCGCGGGATTGATCTCGCGGTGCGACGCGCGCAGCAGACCGTTCGGGCCGGAGTACGACCACATGATCGAGTCGTGGAACACCATCTCGCCCTTTTCGTTCAGCTTGCTGATGCGGCAGTAGACGTCCATGTCGCGCGCTTCGCGCGTCTCCATCCAGACGTGCAGCTTCATATAGCCCGTGATCTCCGTCTCGCGGTCAAAGACGTGTGTGAAGGTGACGTGTCCTTCATAGTCGTCCGCCGTGTAGCCGGCCTCAGCCTCCTGCACAGGCTGTTCCGGTTTCAGCCCCATATCGGACGCATCGAGATACAGCCTTTTGCGCTGCTGCCGTGCGAGCGGGAAGTCCTCCTCCGGGCGCTCCAAGACAGCCTTGCCCGGCCTGTGCGGCACGTCGATGACCGGCGTGGGATACGGGTAGTGCTCGCCGGTCGAAGCGCGCGAGAAGGTCGAGGGTTTCTTCTCCGCATCCGGTGTGCGGTCGATCGTGACCGTGCCGACGCCGGACGGGTCGAGCACTGCGATGCGCACGCGCGGTGTCTTCTCCCAGCCGTTGTCAACGCCCTTGAGATAGTGGTCGAAGAATCTGCACAGCTCCTCGGTATAGCGCGGATCATAGAGATCCGGCCACTCCTGCGTGTTGTGGATGCGGAGCCACTTCTCCTCCGAGCCGATGCGGCGGAAGCCCTCGATGGAGCCGCGGGTGTGCAGCTCGCTCAAGTAGCTCGCCACGACATAGGCCGGGACGCGGCACGTCTCAAATTTCGCGGCCTTGTCGTCCCAATACTCGTTCCAGAGCGGATACTTGCGCATCATCTGCTGGAGGTTCTCCATCTGGTGCTGGCCGAAGCTCATGCACGGCCGGGCGTAGGAGAAGTTCGGGATGCCGCCGCGCATATACTCGTCGCAGTACATGTTCGCGTGACCCTCCCACGGGGCAATGGCCGCGAGGTGCGGCGGGTTCTTCGCGGCGACGTACCACTGCGTGATGGCCAGCCACGAGTTGCCGACCATGGCGACCTTGCCGTTCGACCAGGGCTGCGTGCCGAGAAACTCGATGATATCGTAGTTGTCGTCCGCATCCTGCGAGCCGAAATAGCAGGCGTTGCCCTCGGAGCTGCCGATGCCGCGGATGTCGACGTTGACCATTGCATAGCCGGCGTTGACCCACCAGGCCGGGTCAGGCGCCTCCCACGACTGCAGACCCGAGAGCCGGTCGCGCGGCACGCCGTTGCGGCCGGGGATATCGTCGAGCGTGATGTACGAGCCATATTTACCGAACATCGTCGAGGCGAACAGCACCGGAACCGGCTCGTCCGTCACGGGGCGGAACACGTCGCAGTAGATCGTGGTGCCGTCGCGCAGCCTGATCGCCACGTCGCGGTCATAGATGGTGTCGCAAGGCAGCGGGAGCATGCCCTCCTCCTTCAGCCAGCCCTTCGGCAAAATGGTCGTCTCCTGCCGAAAGCCGTTGTAGCGGAACTTCGGGTCTTCGATGGACTGCGCGTCCTGCCACTCGAAAATAATTTTATTTTTGAACTGTTCGTGCTGGTATTCAGCCATGGAAGAAGACCTCCGTTTCTCAGTTCTGACGGTTGCGGTTAAACATATCGATGGCGACCACGGCGACGATGACCGCACCGATAATGATCTGCTGGATCGACGTGCCGATGCGCAGGATGTTCAGGCCGACGCGGATAATGGTCAGCGTCAGCGCGCCGCAGACCGTCTTGCCGAGGCTGCCGTCGCCGCCGCCGGAGGAGGTGCCGCCGATGCAGACGGCCGCGATGGCGTCCATCTCATAGCCGCTCGTCAAAACGGCGGAGCCGAGCTGGAGGCGCGAGCACATGACAACGCCGGCGAGCGCAGCGCAGAAGCCGGAGAGCATGAAGATGAAAAACTTGATCTTCGTCACGCTCACGCCGGACAGGCGCGCGGCCTCGGCATTCGAGCCGACGGCATAGACGTGGCGGCCGATCTTCGTATGGCGCAGGACGATGTAAAGCACCACGAACAGCGCGGCGGCGATGAACACCTGCTGCGGGAAGGCGAAGTTCTTCAGCGTGCCGCCGAAGATCTTGAAGCTCTCGGGCAGGCCCTGGATCGGATTTTCATTGGTGATGTAGAGGGCGAGGGTCCTTGATGATATACATGGTGCCAAGCGTGCCGAGAAACGGGTTGACGCGCAGCTTGGTCACGATGAACGCATTGCACGCGCCCACGAAAACGCCGACGCACAGCGTCAGAACAAGCGCCAGCCACATATTCAAGCCGTGGTTGACGATCAGCATGGCCACGATGCACGAGCACAGGTTCAGCGTGCTGCCGACCGACAGGTCGAGCGCGTCGCCGATGAACACATAGGTCAGGCCGAACATCGCGTAGACCGCGCTCTGGCGCAGCACGTTGAGCAGGTTGGACACCGTCAGAAAGCTGCCCGGCGCGATGATGGACAAGATCGCGATCAGCACGACCATCAGGACATAGATACCGTAGGCCTTGTACAGCTCGGCAAAGGATCTTCCCTTAATCATGATATATGTAGTCTTCTTTCCTTGAGGCAGGCCGTCACGAGGCCTGATCCTGACCGGCGTTCATCATGTATTCCATCAGACGCCGCTCGACGTTCTCCGCGTGCGGGACGTCGTCAATCTCACCGGTCATCACGCCCTCGTGCATGACGAGGATGCGGTCGCACATCCCCATCAGCTCCGTCTCCTCGGAGGAGACGACGATGACGGCGGCGCCGCGCTCAGCCAGCTCGTTGATGATGCGGTAAAACTCAGCCTTGGCGCCGACGTCGATGCCCTTGGTCGGCTCGTCGAGGATGAAGATCTGCGGATCGGTGAGCAGCCACTTGGCGAGACAGACCTTCTGCTGGTTTCCGCCGGAGAGATTGGCTGCATGCTGTGACAGCGACGAGCACTTGACCTTCAAGTCACCCGCGGCGCGCTCGACCTCCTTGCGCTCGGCGCGGCGGTCGATCAGCGGATGCGCGAACTTCGACAGGCTCGAAAGCGAGACATTCTCTAAGATCGATCGGCTCATCAGGAGGCCGTCGCTCTTGCGGTTTTCCGTGGCGTAGACGATGCCATACTTCAGCGCGTCGCGCGGCGAGCGGATGACAGCCTTTTTGCCGTTCAGGTAGACCGTACCGGAGGTCTTGGAGTGCGCGCCGTAGATCGCGCGCATCAGCTCAGTGCGGCCCGCGCCGACCCGGCCGGCAAAGCCGAGCACCTCGCCGCGGCGGAGCGTAAAGGAGATGTTCTCAAATACACCGGGCGCCGTAAAGTTCTCCGCACGGAGGATCTCGTCGCCGACGGTGTTGGTCTTGGTCGGGAACTCCGCTTCGAGCGTCCGGCCGATCATGTTGGAGATCAGCTCCACGCGCGGGAAGCCCGCGAGGTCGCGCATCAAGACCCACTGGCCGTCGCGCAGAAGCGTCAGCCGCTCGCAGTTGCGGTATATCTCATCCAGACGATGGGACACGTAGATGATGGTGGTACCCTTCTCATGGAGCTTGCGCATGATCTCAAACAGCCGCTCAGTCTCCTTCGCGGAGAGCGAGGAGGTCGGCTCGTCGAGGATCAGGATCTTGGCGTTGAATGAGACGGCCTTGACGATCTCGACCATCTGCTGCTGTGCGATCGGCAGGCTGCCGACGCGGTCTGTGACCTTGAAGCCAAGCCCCAGCTCGTCGATGATCTCCTGGGTTCGCCGGCGCATCTCCTTCCAGTTATACAGGCCGCCGCGCGTCACCTCGCGGTTCATAAAGATGTTTTCGAGAACGTTGAGATCCGGAAACACGGCCAGCTCCTGAAACACGACGCTGATGCCGAGATTCTGCGCGTCGACCGGATTGCGGATGGCGACCTGCCGGCCGTCGATGAGGATCTCGCCTTCGTCGCGGGTGTACATGCCGGCGATGATCTTGATGATCGTCGACTTTCCGGCGCCGTTCGCGCCGAGCAGCGCATGGATCTCGCCGCGCCGGATGCCGAAGGAGACCTGATCGAGCGCCTTGACGCCGGGGAAGCTCTTGGAAATGCCTTTCACCTCAAGGATGTTTTCACTTTCGCTCATGGTGAGGCGTCCCTCCTTTCTGCGGGATAAGGTGATGGAAAGCGCCCCGGCTCCCCTGGGTTGCAAGAGAGCCGGGGCGCTGCTGCCAAGTCAAATGTAGCGCTGCAAATCAGTCGCCCTGGTTGGCCATGTACTCGTCGAAGTCAAAGTTCTTCGCCTGGCTGGCGATGGTGTTGTAGAACTCGATGTTCTCCGGCGTGACGAGCGCGTTGGGCTGCTGGATGTGATCCGGCACCGGATCGCCGTTGAGCGAACGAACGGCCATCTCAACCGACCAGTAGCCGAAAAGCTGCCCCCAGGAATAGATCGCACAGGAGATCTCGCCGTTGCGGATCTTGTCAGTCAGCTCAGAGGAGTAGTTGCAGGAGAGAACCTTGACGTCCTCGCCGAGGGTGTAGCCGGCCTCCTCGAGGGAGATGCACGCGCCGAGCGCGACGGTGTCGTTGATGCAGATGACGGCGTCGATGTCGGAGAAGGTCTGGGTCATATCGGCCATGACCTTCTGACCGGTCGCCTGGTCGCCGCCCTCACACGCCATGTTGGCGAGGATCTCGATACCGGGATAGTTCGCGGCGAAGTAATCCTCAATGCCCTGGCACTTGAGCTGGCTGTTGACGATGGCCGCACCGGTGTTCAGGATGAGCACCTTGCCCTCGCCGTTCAGCTCCTGAGCGCAGCGCTCAGCGACGGTCTCGCCGGTGGTGATGTCGTCGGAGGCGATGACGGTGGTGACGCTGGTATTGCCGCCGAGAATATCGGTCTCAGAGACGGTGGCGATGTCGGCCTCGTTGCAGGCGTCGACCGCGGTGGCCAGGCCGTAGACGTCGACCGGGGTGAAGGTGATAGCGTCAACGCCGGTCTGGATCTGGTTCTCGATCAGGGCGACCTGATCGGCCGGGGTGGCGATGGAGCCGGTGTAGAGCACGACGTTGACGCCGAGATCCTCGCCGGCCTGGATGGCGCCGTAGGCGACCTCTTTGAAATAGTCGACCATAAACGTCAGAACGCCGACGGCGACGGTGTAGGTGCCGTCCATGTTCTTGGTGATGCCGATGCCGTAGCCGTCATCTTCTGCGGTCGGGGCATCCGTGGTGTCGTTGTTGGCGCTGCCATCGTCAGTCTTTGTCTCGGAAGCACAGCCGACGGCGATGGCGGTGAGCATGGAAAGCGCGAGAAGCAGGGCGACGATCTTTTTCCAGTTCATTTCTTTTCTCCTTTTTATCTGTATTTCGGGTACAGCATACTGAGCCGCCGCGCGGGGAAACGCCTGCAGCGCGCCGCTTCCCGCATTTCGACTCATTTTAACAATATTATACGCCATACGCCGTCAGATTTCTTTCGTCAACTCCGTTTTCCCCCCGCCGCAGCGCGTCAGCGTGCCGGACGCTTGGAGACAGGGCGGAGCATGGCAATCAGATCGTCGAACGAGCGCGCGCCGACCGCCGCGGCCGTCACACGACCCGAGCGGAACAGCAGCATCGCCGGCGCGGTCTGGATGCCGAACCGCCCGGGCAGCATCGGCTGCTCCGCCACGTCCACCGTGCATACGCGCACCGCGCCGGTCTGCTCAAGCTGCGCAAGCGCCGCAGCCTGCGCGGGACTTGCGCAGCACTCCGCCGTGCGGAACTCCGCGAGCACCGGTGTCGACGAGTGGAGCACCTGCTCCTCAAATTCCTGTCTGGTGGTGATTTTCATAACGAGACCTCCTGTGGAAAAAGTGTCACAGAAGTATACCCGCAAACAGCCCGCCTCCAATCGTTTCCGCCGATCCTTCCCACTCGCAGACGGCCGGGTCGTATCTCCTTTGTCATCGGCCTCGCCTTCTGCCTCCCGCAGCACGGCAAACCGCGCCCGCTGTAAGTGCATAAACGCCATGCAGAAAATGAAGAAGCATTTCTTTGCAAAGCATGCGAATATATGGTATACTAATCAAGAAAGCGCCTGGAAAGAGGGGAACCCATGAGCGAAAAATCTATGATCCGCAATATGACCGAGGGCAGCGTCACGCGGCAGCTCATCAGCTTTTCGCTGCCGTTTCTGCTGGCGAACTGCCTGCAGACACTCTATACCATGGTCGACACGTTGGTCGTCGGCCGCTTCGCCGGCAAGGAGGGTCTTGCCGCCGTCGCAGCGTGCGGCGAGCTGATCATGTTCTACACGATGATCGGCATGGGAATCGCCTCAGCCGGTCAGATCATCATCGCTCAGTTCGTCGGCAAGAATGACCGCGTCTCGCTCCAGCGCATCATCGGTACGCTGCTGACGTTCCTGACGGCGCTGGCGCTGTGCCTGAGCGTCGTCTGTATCCTGGCGACCGACCTGCAGCTCAGTCTCATCAATATGCCGGCCGAGGCCATGACCGAGGCTCGGAACTATACCCTCATCAGCGCGGCTGGTCTCGTCTTTGTCTTTGGCTACAATGCGGTCAGCTCCATCCTGCGCGGCATGGGCGACAGCAAGCGGCCGCTCCTGTTCATCGCCATCGCGTCGGTCATGAACCTGGTGCTCGACCTGCTGTTCGTCGTGGGCTTCCGCTGGGGCGCGGCGGGCGCGGCGCTCGCCACTGTGCTCGGGCAGGCGTTCTCCGTCGTCGCGTCGCTTTTCTACCTCTACCGCCGGCGCGAGAGCTTCGGCTTCGACTTCAAGCGGGAGAGCTTCCGGCCCGTGAAGGAGTACCTCATGATGATCCTGCGCCTCGGCCTGCCGATGGCGGCGCAGTTCGCGGCGGTGCTCATCTCGGTGCTGTTTGTCTCGTCGCGCATCAATCTGTTCGGCGTGGCGGCGACTGCCGCCAACGGTGTGGCCACCAAATTCGAGAACATCCTGCGCATCGTCAGCAACTCTGTCGGCGCGGCCGGCTCAGCGATGGTCGCGCAGAACATCGCCGCGAAAAAGACGCGCCGTGTCAGTCAGATCCTCGGCTGTGTACTGCTGATCTGCACAGTCTGGTCTGCACTGTGTGCGCTCGCCATCTTCGTGTTCCCCGAGCAGATCTTCTCCTTCTTCAACACCGATCCCGAGGTGCTCGCCTACGCCTCGGTCTATGCGCCCGCCGGCGCGTTGTGCTATCTGTCCAACGGCCTGCGCGGGACGGCCAATTGTCTGATCAACGGCATCGGCTTCGCCTCGCTTGCGCTCGTCTCCGGCCTGATCGACGGCGTGATCGCGCGCATCGGCTTCTCGCTGTTGCTCGGCTACACGGCGGGGCTGGGGCTGCAGGGCTTCTGGTTCGGCAGCGCGCTCGCCGGCTATGTCCCGGTCGTCATCGGACTGGTCTACTACCTCTCCGGCCGCTGGAAAACACACAAGCTCATCACCCAAAAGGCGGACGAATAGCCGCCGGGTCGTTCGCCGCCGGATCGCGCGTACTCGCGTCCGGCGGCTTTTTCCCGCTCTGCGGCGCGCAGCGGAGACGCAGCCTGTGCAAAAAGCCCCGGGCGGCGCGCAAGCAAAGCGCCGTCCGGGGCTTTTCCTATGGGATTTAGAACGTCACAGTCCGCGCCTCGCCGCCCGGGGCGGAAAAGGTGGCCGTCGCGTGTTCAAAGTACAGCACAACATTGTTGCCGTCGCCGGCCTGATACTGATCCTGCAAGCCCGGATAGGCGTCGAGCAGCGAACGCTGGGCTTCGAGCCGATCGTCGACCGCCAGCGTGCCGGCCACGCGCAGCGTCTGCCCCTTGGCAAACGCGCACAGCTCCACGCGCGGGTTGCGCTCGATCTGGCGGAACACGTCCTTCTTCCGCCCGGTCTGGATGTAGAGCCGATCCTCAAAAATATGCGCCGTGCCAAACGGCCGCACGCGCGGCTGCCCGGCGTCGTCGGTCGCCAAATAGTACGCCCCGGCGTTTTTCAGAAATTCACAGACCTCCTGCATTGTGGTTGCCTCCTTTTGCCCATTGCGGCAGCGCCGCTTCTTTTTCTATAAAAGATACAAAAGCTTTTCCGTTATGTCTCCTCGCTTCTCTCCTTTGGTTCCCTCAGGCATTTGATTTGCCTGTAACGATAGAGGTAATGA
>CAZJBT010000014.1:0-22970 GCA_964544345.1 uncultured Oscillospiraceae bacterium | reverse complement strand
GAGCTCTCCGGCGGCGAGCAGCAGCGGTGCTCTATCGCAAGAGCCATTGCCAAACGGCCGCAGGTTCTTTTCCTCGATGAGCCGACAGGCGCGCTCGACGAGCAGACGAGCCGGCAGGTGCTCGACTATATCTTGAAGCTGCACGACGCGCTCGGCTTCACACTTGTTATGGTCACCCACAACCAGAACATCGCCGAAACCGCGAAAACCGTCGTTCAAATGAACAGCGGACTTCTTGCCAAGACCCGGACAAACCGGATGCGGAAGACCGCATATGAGATCGGTTGGTGACGCCATGATCATCGGATGGAAAGATGCCGCAAAGCTGTTCGGCATCTCGATCGTCGTCTGCTGCGCTGTCTTTGTCTGCATACTTTTTCTCAATTACAACCTGGATATCATTGCGATCAAAGACAAAATCGTCTCCCCGCAGGGGCTTGCGCTGTACAAAGCGCAGGTCTCCGTCTGGAAAGTAACCTCGGCCGTTTCAGGCGGATGCCTGGCGGTCACCTCGGTCGTCCTGCTCGTGTTTTACGTAAAAAACTACATCGATGCACACGGGAAAGAGCTTGGCATTCTGAAAGCGCTCGGATATACAAAGCTGCAGATCGCAAGGCAGTTCGCAGTGTTTGGATGCAGCGTCCTGGTCGGCGGCGTGCTCGGCTTTGGAAGCGCGCATCTCTATCTTCCGACCTTCTACAGGATGCAGAACGCACAGCAGCTTTTGCCCGCGTTCTCGCCGCAGTTCCATTTGGGGCTGGCAGCTTGTCTGGTCGCGGCTCCCACCATAGGGTTCACCTTGCTCTCGGTTTTTACGCCGCATTCAAGCTGAGAACGCCGCCGCTTTACCTGCTGAAGGGAATACAGATAAAACAAACCAAACTCCCGCGGACGGTGTCCGAGGCGCTTCCTTTCTTGCAGGATCTGAAACGGAACACGCTGCGGAGCCGAAAGATCCTCGTGTTTTTTATTGCGTTCTCCGCCTTTTGCTTCTCTGCCATGACGCAGATGTCGATGTCGATGAAAGAACTGGCAAGCGAGAGCTTCGCCTGGATGATGATCGTGATCGGGCTGATCCTGGCGTTTATGACTCTGCTGCTGTCGCTGAGCAGCGTTCTCAAGGCGAACGTCAAAACGATCACCATGATGAAGGCGTTCGGCTACACGCCGCATGAGTGCAGCCGCGCGGTCTTGTTCTGTTACCGCCCCGTCTCCTATGTGGGCTTTGCAGTCGGTTCGGCGTATCAATATCTTCTGCTGAAGCTCATAACGTCCATCGTGTTCGCAGGATATGATGGGATCCCCGCGTACCACTTTGATATACCGGCACTGCTTCTATCGTTCGCTGCGTTTGAGCTCGCTTACGAGTCAATCCTGCGCGCCTGCTCGGCGCGGCTCAACCGTCTCTCGATCCAAAGCATAATGCTCAATTGACAAAAACCGGCGCGGCCTGTTTTCAGGCCGCGCCGATCCTCTCTTTTTCACCAGATCCCAAGCAGATGCTGCATCAGCAGGCTGACGCAGGCGATCGCCACCCAACAGCAGAAGCCAAGCAGGATCGGCTTGCCTCCGGATCTGACCAGCTTGACGATGTTGGTATTCAGGCCAACTGCCGCCATGGCCATGACGATAAAGAATTTGCTGAGCTGCTTCAGGAAGCTGAACACAGAGTTCGCCGCGTCCAGCACGCCGCCCGTCAGGATACTGGTAAGGATCGTCGTGATGACGGAGGCGAGGACAAAATAAAGAATAAACATCGGAAAAATGGACTTCAGGCTGACCTTCGCCCCCGTGCCGCCGGCGGTCTTTTGCTCGCGGCGCATCCGAATCAGCGCCAGCACCAGCGTGATCGGAATAATAGCCAGCGTACGCGTCAGCTTGACGATGGTGGCGTACTCGAGCACCGCGCCGTTCGTGCCGTGCAGCGTGTCCCAGGTCGATGCCGCCGCCGTGACAGAGGATGTATCGTTGACCGCAGTACCTGCGAAAATACCGAAGCCTTCGTTTGTCAGGCCGATGGCGCCGCCGAGCGTCGGAAAAATGAGTGCAGCAAGGACGTTGAACAGGAAGATGACTGAGATGGCCTGCGCGATCTCTTCGTCGTCCGCGCCAATAACCGGCGCCGTCGCAGCGACGGCCGAGCCGCCGCAGATCGATGACCCAACGCCGACAAGGGTCGAGATCTTCGACGGGATGCGCAGCGCCTTATGCAGCACAAACGCGACGAGCAGCGAGGTGGCAATGGTGCAGACAATGATCGGCAGCGAGGCCGCGCCGACCTTGCCGATGGTCGCAAGGTTTAAGCCGAAACCGAGCAGTACCACGGCAGATTGCAGGATCTTTTTCGAGGTAAAGGTAATGCCGCTCTGAAACGCGCGTTTGTCCTTGATGACAAGCGTTAGGATCATACCGGCAAGGATTGCAATGACCGGCGCTCCGACTACCTCAAGCGCCCCGACGAAGTTCACCAGCAGCCACGACGGAAGCGCAATCGCAAGGCAAAGCGCGATGCCCTTCCAGTTTTTCCGAACAAACCCCATTTTCTTCTCCTTTGGTATGCGGCTCCATACCGAAGCCGCAAGTAATGGACTTATCTTACAACACGCCGTAGGGGAAGTCAACGATTTTTCCTTATATCGAGCACAGGCGGCGGCATTGCTGCCGCCGCCTGTATCATGCTTGCTTTTATGCTTTGACCGCGCATTCGCCCGCGTCGCCGCGCAGGATCTCAATGCCATGCGCGAGCGCCGGAAGCACTGCCGTGAGGTTTTCGCGGATCGCCTTCGGGCTGCCAGGCAGATTGACGATCAGCGAGCCGCCCCGAAGCCCCGCCTGCGCACGAGAGAGCATTGCGCGGTTCGTGACCTTAGCGCTCTCCGCGCGCATCGCCTCGGGAATGCCGGGCGCAAGGCGCTCGCAGACCGCAATGGTCGCCTCCGGCGTCACATCGCGCCGGGAAAAGCCCGTGCCGCCCGTCGTCACGATCAGCGCGCAGTCCTTCTCATCCGCCGCACTGATCAGCGCATGCTCGATGCGCGGCTGCTCGTCCGGCACGATCTCCGTATGGACGACCTCATAGCCCGCCTCGCGCAGCAGCTCAGCCACGAGCGGCCCGCCCGTGTCCTCGCGCTGACCTGCAAAGCCCTTATCGCTAACAGTGATTACCGCTGCCTGATACATGTTAAATCCTCCCAAAATAGCACTTCGGCCAAGTACAATCCTTGCAGCCCATACAAAGTCCGCCCTCGCCGGCGGCCTCCATCTCAGTCTTCGTGACCGGTACGCCGGCAAACACACGCGGCAGCACCACATCCAGACTCGTCACCTTCGAGTGCATCGACGCGCCCGGGACGCCAATGAGCGTCATATCGCCCTTCTGCGCCATCGTCAGCATATTGCCCGGCTGCATCGGCACACCCTGAAAAATCAGCCGCGCGCCGCACGATCTCATCGCGGTCGGCGTCAGATCGTCCGGGTCGACTGACATGCCGCCGGTCAGGAGCAGCAGCTCCGCGCCGCCCGCAGCAAATGTGTCGATCGCAGCGATGATCGTCTCCAGCTCGTCCGGACACTTGGTCACGCCGAGCACCTGCGCGCCGTAGGATGCGAGCTTTTCGCGCATGATCGGCTCGAACGCATCCTGGATCCGTCCGTAGTAGACCTCGCTGCCGGTGATGATGACGCCGGTCTTGAGCGGCCGGAATGGCAGCACCTGCATGACAGGCGCAGCGCGCTTTGCAAGTCCCACCGCAGCATCGACATTGCGCCGCTTCGTCACCAGCGGCACGATGCGCGCTCCGGCGAGCGTCTGCCCCTCCGTCACACGAGTAAAGCCGGGGATGCAGGCGACCGTATAGTCGTCGACCATGTTGATCGCTTTGAGCGCTTCCCGATCCAGTGCGAACAGCCCCGCACGGTCGGCCTTGATCGTCATCTTTCCCTCAGACGGGCCGGAGAAGCGCACGCCGTCGCCGCACATGGCCTCGGTCAGCGCAAGCGCCGCATCGTCCTCATGTACCTCATCCGCACCCGGTTCCCAGACATAGATGTGATCCTTGCCGATCTTCTTCAGCTCCGGGATATCCGCTTCGGTGATCACATGGCCGCGCTTGAACCTTACGCCCTTAAAGCCGCTGTCTAAAATTGCGGTCATATCGTGGCAGAGCGTCTGCCCGACTGCGTCCTCCACTCTGAGCTTTCTCATGCGACCACCTCGACGGCGTCGCCCGCATGGATCGCGCCTTCCTCGAGCACGATGGCAAAGATGCCCTCACGCGGCATGACGCAGTCACCGGTGAGCCGGCGGATGGCACAGCCCTGATGGCACTCCTTGCCGATCTGCGTCACCTCCAGCAGCGTTTCGCCGACGCGCAGCTTCGTGCCGACCGGGAGAGTATAGAGCGTGATGCCCTTAGTCAGGATGTTTTCGGCGAACGCGCCGTGTGGGATATCGGGCAGAACGGCGCGCACCTTGTCCACGCTCTCAGTGCCGAGCAGGCTGACCTGCCGGTGCCATGAGCCGGCGTGGGCATCGCCGACGATACCGTGCTCCTTTTTCAAAACGATCTCCGGTACCTCATGCTTCTGGGTACCCTTCTGCTCGCTGATACAGACCGCGACCACGTTGGCCATATGTCATTCCTCCCTGATATACTCGCCCGACTTACCGCCGGTTTTTCGCAGCAGGCGGATGCGATCGATTTCAATATCGCGCTGCACCGCCTTGCACATGTCATAGATCGTCAGCGCCGCGACGGATGCCGCCGTCAGCGCCTCCATCTCCACGCCCGTCTCGCCCTTGCAGCGCGCCGTGGCGCAGATCTCAATTGTACTGGTTGTCTCATCGAGCGCAAAGGAAATGTCCACGCCCGTCAGCGCAATCGGATGACACATCGGGATCAGCTCAGCATTTTTCTTCGCCGCCATGATGCCCGCGACCTGCGCCACCGCCAGCACATCGCCCTTTTTCATTTTTCCGTCCCGCACAAGTGTAAACGTCTCGCAGTTCAGCCGCACCACCGCGCCGGCCGAAGCCGTGCGCAACGTGACAGCCTTCTCGCTCACGTCCACCATGCGGGCGCGGCCCTCTTCGTTAAAGTGGCTCAGCTCCATGCTCAACCTCCGATCGCATTCATGCCGCGCCGGCTCTCACTGGCAGTGCCGCCGTCCAAGTGGTGGCGCTGCGGCTTAGCCAGGATCGCCGCGCGGATGGTTTGTTCCATTTCCCGGTCATTCAGCCCGCGCAGGCTGATCTCCTGCGCTGAGTGCAGACACGGCTTGAGCTTTCCATCCGCTGTCAAGCGGATGCGGTTGCACGACGGGCAGAAATGGCGGCTGATCGGCTTGATCAGTCCGACCGAACCTTTCCAGCCCGGTACGCGGTAGGTCTCGGCCACGCCGTCAGTTCCGGCGTTCTGAAGCGCCGGAACAGCACGCAGCACCGCGTCGCCCGAGAGGAAACGCGCCCGATCCCAGGCAGCGCTCTCACCAATGGGCATCAATTCGATAAAACGAACCGCGTAGTCTCGCTCGCGCGTCAGGCCGACGAACTCCGCGATCTCATCGTCGTTGATACCGCCCATCAGCACGCAATTGAGCTTTGTATGCGTAAACCCGGCGCGCTCCGCAGCTTCCAGCCCGGCCAGTACGTCAGAGAGCTTCCCACACCGCGTGATGCGCGCGTATTTTTCCGGATCCATCGTGTCCAGGCTGATGTTCAGCCGCTTCACGCCCGCTTCGCGCAGCGCCTCCGCCATCTGCGGCAGCAGCACGCCGTTGGTGGTCAGGCAGACCTCCTCGACGCCCGGCGCGGCCGCGGCATTGCGGCAGATGTCCAGGATGCCGCGGCGCACCAGCGGTTCGCCGCCCGTGATGCGCACCTTGCGGATGCCGCAGCGTGCGGCGGCTCGGATCGCGCGATCCAGCTCCTCGACTGAGAGGATGTCTCTGTGCGCGAGCTTCGGTACGCCCTCCTCCGGCATGCAGTATTGGCATCGGAGATTGCACAGATCCGTCACCGAGACACGCAGATAGGTGATGTCGCGTTCAAAGCTGTCTTTCATACTTCAAGCCTGTAAACCAAAATTTTCGTACCCGCTTCGAGCGGCGGCGAACCGGCCGGGATCTCGCAGAACACATCACAGCCGACGAGCGAGCGGACTGCGCCGTTGCCCTGCCCGTCATGCGCACAGAACAAAACCTTGCCGCCGTCAAATTTCAGGTGGCCGCGCACCATGCGGAGCGCCGGACTCTTCTTTTTGAAGCCGCGCTCCAGATATGCCTCGAACCGCTCGGGGAGCAGATCCGTGCGGCCGCAGAGCTTCTTCAGGTACGGCATTGCGATGCGCTGCAGCCCGATGACCGCCGCACCGGGGTTGCCGGACAGTCCGAGGATGACCTTGCCGTCCTTGACTGCGGCCATGATGGAGCCGCCCGGTTTCATCGCGGTCTTCCAAAACAGGATCTCCGCGCCGAGCATCTCAGCCGTGCGCACCGACCAGTCGTAGTCTCCGACCGACGCTCCGCCAGTCGTGATCACAAGATCGCTCTCGGCAAGCGCGTGCTCGATCGCGGCAGCAATGGCGTTTGGCTCATCGGCCAGGATGCCGCCGTCCGTCACCTCTGCACCCAGGCGCATCAGATAGCCGCCGAGCAGCGCAGTGTTCGTATCGTAGATCTTCGCAGGCGCAAGCGGCTGACCCGGCGCGACCAGCTCCGAGCCGGTCGCGATCAGAGTTACGCGCGGGCGGCAGTAGACCGCAAGCTCCGCCATTCCCTGCCCGGCCATCAGCGCGCAGACAGCCGGGTCGACGACCGCTCCGGCCTCGGCCAGCAGATCGCCCGGCATGACATCCTCGCCCGTCCGGACAATGTCGCTCTCAGGCTTTAGCGGCTGGAACACCGTCACGGTTTTGTCCGTGAACTCCGTCTGCTCAAATTTGACCGTCACATTCGCGCCGGGCGGGATCGGCGCGCCGGTCAATATCTTCGCCGCCTGCCCCGGTTCGATCTCCGCCGTGGGTGCGGTGCCGGCAGGAAGCTCCTCCGTCAGTGTGAGCGTGACAGGCGTCTCCTTCGACGCGCCCGCAGTGTCCTCGCCGCGCAGCGCATAACCGTCATACGGACTCTTATCGAACGGCGGCACGGCATAGCGCGCCCGCAGCGGCTCGGCCAGCACGCGGCCGACCGCCGCGCTGAGCGGGATCCGCTCCACATTCAAGCTGACCGGCAGTGCGAGCAGCAGGCCGCAGGCCTCATCCGCCTCTACCCGTTTTCGCATAGTAAACACTCCCTATTCCCGAAGCAGCATAATTGCTTCCGGTTCCATGTATAGCAGAAGTTCCGCAGGGTTGTCAAGCGCTGCCCATGCTTCTTTTGTCATTTCAATGCGGATCCGGGCAAATTCTCCGCTGCCGCCGGGCGGCGTCAGCATGGCGACCGTCGAGAAAACATCCTCGATGACCCGATCGACACGGCAGCGCAAGACGTTTTCGCCCTCCTCCCGGACAGGCTTGATATAGTGTGCCCGGATCCCGATCAGACTTGCGCCATCCGGCGGCACACCGACGTTTAGCTCCACGCCCCAATCGATCGCACGCACGCGCGTGGGCGCGATCTTTTCGATCCGCGAGAAGTTCTTGCAGCCTGAGAGCAGGCACGACGCGAGCGTCTGCGGCGCGGAAAACAGCTCCGGCACGCGCAGCTTCGGCTCGGACTTGCCGCCGGAGAGAACGCAGACTGCATCGCAGTTGCGATAGACCTCGCTGCGGTCGTGCGACACCCAGACGACAGCGCCGGAGAACTCCTGCAAAAGATCGGCCAGCTCCAGCTCAAGCTGCCACTTCAGATAGCTGTCAAGCGCAGAAAACGGCTCGTCGAGCAGCAGCAGCTCCGGCGAGCTGGCGAGGATGCGCGCGAGCGCCGTGCGCTGCTGTTGGCCGCCCGAGAGCTGCGCAGGGCGCTTTTTTTCCAATCCGTCGAGGCGCAGACGGGCGATCAGGCTCGCCGCCAGCTTCTTCCGCTGATCCCGCGGCAGCGCATGCGCGCCGGCCATGATATTCTGCTCAACCGTCATGTTGGGGAACAGTGCGTACTGCTGGAACAGATAACCGACGCGCCGCTTCTGCGGCGGCAGATCGATATGCCGCTCACTGTCAAAGAGCACGCGGCCGTCAAGCAGGATGCGGCCCGCGTCCGGCTTTTCCACGCCGGCAATACACTTGAGCGTCATGCTCTTGCCGCAGCCTGACGCGCCGAGCAGCGCAAGCCGCTCTCCCTCCGTTTCAAACGCCACCTGAAGCGTGAAGTCGCCAAGCTGCTTTCTGATATCGACTGAAAGACTCATCCTGCCGCCTCCGTTCTTCCGCGGCTGCTCCGGCGGCCGCGCCGCTCGAACATGTTGACCGCCAGCAGCACCACCGCAGAGATGGCGATATTGACCAGCACCCATCGGAATGCCTGCTCATCCTGGTCGGTGCGCCAGAGCTGATAGACCGTGGTGGAAATGGTAGCCGTCCGCCCCGGCGTGTAGCCCGCGATCATGCTGGTCGCGCCGTACTCGCCGAGCGCGCGGGCGAAGGCCAAAACCGTTCCGGCCAGGATGCCCTGCTTGCAGTACGGCATGCGAACGCGCCAAAACACATATGTGTTCGACAGCCCGAGCGTCTGACCCGACCAGGCCAGCGTCTGATCAAACGACTCAAACGCACCGCGCGCCGTGCGGTACATCAGTGGAAACGCGACGACGACCGTCGCAAAAATGGCCGACCACCATGTCATGACCATCTTGACGCCAAACACCTCGAGGATCCACGCGCCGATGACGCGCTTTGGGCCAAGCAGGCGCAGCAGCAGATAGCCGACGACTGTCGGCGGCAGCACAAGCGGCAGCGTCAATACCACGTCGAGCACGCCCTTGATGAGCTTCGGCAGCTTAGCGATATAATAGGCAAAGAAAATGCCGAGGAAAAAAATCAGAACTGTGGAAATCGCAGCGATACGCAGCGAGTTATAAAGAGGAAACCAGTCCATGCTCACCCTCCCAATGAAACTGCGAAAACCGGGCGGACCGCTGCCCGCCCGGTTTAAAATGATTGTTGCTTACTGTAGCGCGGTAAAGCCAACCGACTCAAAGACGGCGCTGGCCTCATCCGACGTGAGGTAATCCAGGAACGCCTGCGCAGCCTCCTGATTGGAGGTGACGTTCAGCACGGCGGCCGGATAGATGATCTGGCCGCACATCTCGGCCGTGGCGTAGTCGACGATCTGCAGCTCCGCAGAGAAAGCGTCGGTGGCATAGATGATGCCGCAATCGACGGTACCCTCGGAAACCTGCGTCGTGACCTCCTTGACATTCGAGCCATAGGTCAGAACGCCGCTGGCAGCCAGCGTGTCCTCATCCAGGCCGAAGTAGGCGAGGATCTTCTGGGTATACTGGCCGACAGGAACGTCAGAGTTGCCCATCGCCATCAGGATGTCGCCGGCTTCCAGATGCGCCTTGAGGTCGTCATAGGACTCGATCCCGGCGGGGTTGCCATCCGGAACGGCCAGAGCGACCTTATTCTCAAGCAGGTCAATGCGGGTCTCAGACAGCACGAAGTCAAGGCCGTCGGTGTTGACCTCGGGGTCAGCGGTGATGTCGAGCTGGTTCATCTGCTTCGGTGCGGCGGAAATAAAGATGTCGCACTCAGCGCCCTCTTCGATCTGCGTCTTCAGCGTGCCGGAGGAATCGAATGTGTAAGTGATCGTGACGTTTGGATGCTGAGCCTCGTAGAGCGCCTTGATCTCAGTCATCGTCTCGGTCATCGAAGCAGCGGCAAAGACGATCAGCTCGACCGGCTCTTCCGGCTCTTCCGGCTCCGCCTGCTCACCGTCCGTCTCTTCCGATACGGAATTCTCCGGCGCATCGGGTTCGTCCGACTCGGCCTCTCCCTGCGTCTCCGGCTCTTCCGCCGTGCTCTGTTCCGTGCCGGCCTGGCCAGCGTCTGACTGCCCGTCGGTTTCGTCTGCCGTGCCATTGCCGCCGCAGGCTGCAAGCGCAAAGACCATTGCAAGCGCAAGCAGCAGTGCAAGGAGCTTGTGGATGGATTTCGTTTTCACTGGAATCTCTCCTTCGTTAAATTAAAAAGCTCCAGTTTCCAATCCACTGGCGTAAAAAGCGCCCTGCTTTGAGAACTCAAAACAGGGCGCAAAGCACGCAGAACGCTGCGTGAACGCTTTGTTTCCTTCTCAAGTATGGAGAACCGCGCCGTTTCCAGCATCGGCATGGGAGTCAAGATAACTCCGGTCAGCCGCCATCGGAGATCCATTAGGCGTACTGACTTCGGAAACTGTTCACTTTTTTGGAATTATAGCACGCTTTGACGCTTCCTGTCAATATTCTCTTATCATGTAAACATAAAAAGAAGCGGCACAGCCGAAAAAAGGCCGTGCCGCTGAAAAAAGCAACTCTTATTCATCCTCACCACGCTTGTTCGCGCCGGTGATGTAATCGCTCGTGCAGTGCAGGATCAGGCAGGCCAGCAGGAGGATGCCGCCAACCGCGAGCAGCGGGATGATCATTGTGCGCATACCAACAAAAATGCAGCCAAAACCGATAATAAGAGCCACCAAAAGAATCGTGTTAACCAGTCTGATCTTTTTCGCTTTTGTCATTTGTCGTGATTTCCTTTCTTTGCAGATGGAACCAATCCATCAGGAACTGTATGGCATATCATCCGAGACCGCTTGGCTCGGCACCAATGTGTTTATTATACCTACATTTTTTTCGCTTGTAAACGGCAAAACCACCAATTCTGGCCGTTAAAAATTGGAGATACCGCGCATCATCCGGCTCTTTTCTCCTATATTTCCAGCCCATTTACTTCTTGGCATCTCAAGAGTCTCCGGCTTCAAGATTCTCACGGATCCGATCGATCAGTGCAATCAGCGTCTCAAGCTCCCGCTCGCTCATGCCGCGGCGGATGCGCGCCTCCGTCAGCTCCATCTGACGGCGCGCAGCGCTGCAGATGGTCTCACCGCGATCCGTCAGCATCAGTTTCTTCAGCCGCGCGTCATTCGGCATTGGCCCGCGCACGATATAGCGCTCGCGCTCCATCACCTGAAGGACCCCCGTCGCCGTCGACCGTCGAATCTGAAACACACGCTCAATATCCTTCTGAAATATGTCCTGGTTCCGGTGCTCATCAAGATAGCCGAGCACCATCATCTGCATCGAGGTCAGCCGACTGCCATCCGCCGTCAGAAACTGCTGCGCCGTACGGCGCAGCAAATTGCTCAGGCCCACTAGCTCCAAGCCGATCGGCCGCTGCGAAAACACCATGCAATCACCCTCTCTCGATCCCCGTCCGCTCTCCTGACAACTGAGAACATAAAATTATGGGTGTTTCCCCTTCCCGGTCAGTCTCACTCCTGTCGTGAAACAAGCCCCGGCGGCGCAGCCGCGTCCGCCGGGGAGCCTTCAGTCCTTACTGATATCTGCATATACGATTGGAACGATCTGTTTCAGGTGTTCCGGTGCCAACTCGATCTGGCAGCCGACGCGCCCTGCGCTGAACAGGATGGTTTCATAGAGCTGCGCCGTCTCATGCACCGTGGTCGGAAACTGCTTTTTCATGCCGATCGGCGAACAGCCGCCGTGAATATAGCCTGTCAGACCCAAGAGATCCTTCGATCGAAGCATCTCAATAGCTTTTTCTCCAACCGCCTTTGCGGCTTTCTTCAGATCCAGCTCGGCTCCGACCGGAAGCATAAAGACATAGTGCGCGCCAGACTTTCCCGTCGTGACCAATGTCTTGAACACCCGTTCCGGATCCTGTCCGAGCATCTGCGCCACCTCTGCGCCGCTCAGGGAGGCATTCGGCTCATAGGTGTGCTCTCGGTACGGCAGTCCCAAGCTCCCCACCAGACGGAGCACATTGGTTTTCTCCGGCGTTCGGCTCTTCTTCGCGTCCATCGCTTATCCCGCCAGACCGCTCATACGCGCTGACTCCAGTACGGGCAGCGACGCCCGGCTAATCTCTGCGGCCGCGTTCGTTATCTCACTCGGAATAAGCTGCTCAAGCTCGAGCTGAACACGCAGCGATGAGAGTGCGCGCATGGCGACTGTCACTGCGGCCTCGACGGTCAGTGCGGCGCCAGGCTGGAAATTGCCCGACGCATCACCGAGCAGAATGCCGCAAGCTGCCATCGCGCTGACCGAGTCAGCGGCCCACGCGCCAATGGCTGCACTGTCAGCGAACTGTTCGATCATCTCGGGATCGGTCTGCGGCAGCGTTCCGACCAGCGCGTAAGCGCGGGCGAGGATGACAGCAGCCTGTGCGCGTGTCAGCGTGCCGTCCGGGTCGAGACTGCCGTCGCTTCCGCCGGCCAAAATACCCATTGCGTACGCCTGTGCGCACCAGCTCTCATCCGGGCTGCCGTCCTCATCCACCGGAAGCTCCCGAACAAGGATCTGCTCGCCGGTCAGGCCAACGACCATATTGACGACCATCTCGCAGAATTGCTCGCGGGTCGCAGACGCTTTCAAATCGCCGCAGCACGCAAAGATGCCTGCCTCCTCAGCCGCCGCAAGCGACTCCGCCGCCCAGGATGCCGCAATCGCCTGCTCATGGAGCGTGGCGATCTCATCCTCCGTCGAGCAGAGCGTGTAGCAGACGTAGACACTGTTGGGAAATGCAAGCTGACGGTTGACGCCGGCCTGACCGTTCCAGCGCCAATTCTGCTCAATGAGCGTCATAACGCCGGTCTCCTCGTCGTAGGACTTGACGACAGCCCAGTGGCTGTAGCCCTTGCCGCGCGCCGCAGCGGAACCATAGAGCACATCGCCCGGCTTCGGCGTCTCGGCGACCTCGAACCAATATTCGTCGGTACCCACCACGCTCGGGCCGCTGTCCGACGTGCGGACTGTCAGACCGTAGACCTGCTCATAATAACGGGTGATATATTCGCTGCAGTAGTAGGTGCTGCCGTAGAGGTTGTAGAGCGCGTCCACACCATTGAACGAATCGGCGACAAAATTCTCATGTGTGATTTTGATATAGGTCACATCAAGCGTTTCCTCGGCGGCAAGCGCGCTCAGGCCACAGGTCAAAACCGCGCAGCAGAGCAGCAGCGCCGCCATCCGTCTGATGAGTGCAGGCATCTTATGTCATCCTTCCATGTCTTATTACTCTGCATTGTAATGCTTTGTAACCATTTTGTCAAGAAAAACCACCATTTTGTTACCATCAGATTTGCCATCTGACAAAAACACAGTGACAATTTCTATAAATTGCGATATACTAAGGGGAGTTTTTCCCGGCATTTGTCGGGGCATCAAAAAAAGTTGGAGGATCGAACGGATGCCGGATTGCTTTCATCCCGTGTTATCCCCGGCAGAAGTGGGGGCGATCAGCTCGCTGGGGCTTGCTCATGTCGGCGACGCGGTCTATGAGCTGCTCGTACGCACATACCTGTGCGCGCAAGGGCTGACCACACCGGACAAGCTGCACCGCGAGACGGTGCGGCGCGTCAGCGCGCCCGCGCAGGCGGCCGCCCTCGAACGGATCGCGCCTGAGCTGACGGAGACGGAGACGGCGCTCTACAAGCGAGGGCGCAATGCGCACGTCCACGCTGTCCCCAAAAACGCCACGCACGAGCAGTATGCCAAGGCCACGGGACTCGAAGCGCTCTTTGGAGCGCTCTATCTGACCGGTCAGATAGAGCGGATCGGCACGCTGTTCGATCAGATCACGGAGGAACCCCATGCCGTTTGACGCAGTATTTTTAAGCGCAGTGACCGCCGAGCTGTCCGCGCGCGCCGTTGGCGCGAAGATCGACAAGGTGCAGCAGCCCGCGCGCGACACGATTTTGCTGCAGTTGCGCAGCCGCTCCGGAGCTGAGCGGCTGCTGATCACGGTCGGCGCCAACCACGCCCGTATCCAGTTCACCGGCAGCGCACCGGAGAATCCGGCTTCGCCGCCGATGTTCTGCATGCTGCTGCGCAAGCACCTGGTCGGCGGACGCATCATATCCGTCACACAGCCGCCGATGGAGCGCATGGTCGACCTGACGCTCGAGTGCGCCGACGAGATGGGCGAGCGCTCGGAAAAGCACCTGATCGCCGAGCTGATGGGGCGAAACTCCAACCTCATCCTGCTTGGCTCCGATGGCCGCATCATCGACTGCCTGCGTCGTGTCGACTATGAAATGTCGGAAAAGCGGCAGGTGCTGCCCGGCCTATTCTATCACCTGCCGCCCGGCCAGGACAGGCTCGACCCGACTTCGGCAGCACCGGAGGTCATCGCACGCGCGCTGCCCGCGCCCGGCGAGCACAAAAAGGCCGACGCGTGGCTGGTCGGAACGTTTTCCGGCCTGCCGCCGCTCATCTGCCGCGAGATCGTCTTTCGCTTCTGCGGCGAAACCGACCCGGATCTGGGCGATTGGGACGAAGGTCAACGCGAGGCATTTCTCGCACATCTCACCGGGATGTTTGCGGAGATCTCGCAGGCACGCTTCTCCCCGCAGCTTCTGCTGCGAGACAGCGAACCGGCCGATTTCACCTATCTCCCCATCCGACAGTATGGAGACCTTATGGCGTGTCGCGAATACCCGAGCTTTTCCGCGCTGCTCGACGCGTTCTACGCCGCACGCGATCAGGCTGACCGGATGCGCCAAAAAAGCCAGAGCATGGTCAAAACCATCGCCAACCTGCGCGACCGCACCGCACGAAAGCTGGCCAATCAGCGCAAAGAGCTGGAGGCGACCTACGATCGCGACCGGCTTCGCCAGCTCGGCGACATCGTCATGGCGAACCTGCACCGTATCGCGCGCGGCCAGGCACGCCTCACGGCGGAGGATTTTTATGACCCGGAGATGAAGCAGATCGAGATCCCGCTTCTTCCGGCGCTCTCGCCGCAGCAGAACGCCGCGAAATTCTACAAAGACTATGCCCGCGCGAAAAACGCGGAAAAATACCTGACCGAGCAGATTGCGCGCGGCGAGACGGAGCTGGACTACCTATTGAGCATTCTCGACGAGCTGAGCCGCGCCGAGACCGACCGCGACCTCGCCGAGATACGGCTTGAGCTGACCGCCGGCGGCTACCTGCGCAGCAGCGGTGGGAAAAAGGCGATGAAAGCCCCGCCGTCACAGCCAATGGAATTCCGCTCGAGCGAGGGGTTCCTCATCCGCGTCGGCCGCAACAACCGCCAGAACGATCAGCTCACCCTCAAATCGGCGCAGAAATCCGACCTCTGGCTGCACACACAGAAGATCCACGGCAGTCATGTCATCGTCGAGTGCGGCGGGCGCAAACCCGGAGACCAGACGTTGACCGAGGCCGCTATGCTCGCCGCCTACTACTCGCAGGCGCGCGAGGGTCAAAACGTTCCCGTCGACTATACGCCCGTGAAGTTTGTCAAAAAGCCCGCCGGCGTCAAGCCCGGCATGGTCGTCTATACCACATATTCCACCGCCTACGTTACGCCCGACCCGGCTCTGGTCGAGCGGCTGCGTCGGTGAAGAAGGGCAAAAAAGGCCGCCGCAGAGCGCAAAGCTCCGCGGCGGTCTCTCTTTCCGCCGGCGGACATTATCGAGTGCGGCATCCCCGCGACGTGAGAAACCTTCCTTTCATCTGCTGCACAAAAACCAAGCGCCATTGAAAAAGCGCCCTGCCCCACAGGCAGAGCGCTCTTGCATTATTTCACTTCATCCGGTACCATAATGCGGATCGCATGGTGCTTGTTTTCGATCACAGCACGGCGGACGGTGCCGCCGTACTCGCCGTCGAGCGTCCAGGGCACGTCCTCGTCGAACTCAAGCGTCACCGAGCGGGTCTTGAAGAAGTAAAAATACTCGCTGGAAAAATCCTGCCGCAGCACAGCGCTGAGCATCGCGCTGAAGTCTGCAAGATTGCGCACACGCCGCACCAGCATCAGCTCCGACAGGCCATCGTCGAGCTGCACCTCGGCATTATTCTTGATCTTGAATCCGCCGACGCTCGTCGCGTTGAGCACCATGCCCAGGATGACCTCATCCTCAAACTGCTCGCCGTCGCGCTCAAAGCGGACGCGATAGGGGCGGATCTCACTTAGGCTGCGGATGCCCTCGAGAATATAGGCCGCGCGGCCGAGCGCCTGCTTCTGGCTCTGCGGCGTGGCGTAAGCCACCGCCGTAAATGCGCCAAACGCTGCGACATAGGTGTAGTAGCGATCGTTGAACTTGCCGACGTCGCAGGTGAATTCCCTGCCCTCCGCTGCGACCTCGGCCGCTTCGATCTTATTGCGCGGGATATGCAGCGACGCGGCGAAATCGTTGACCGTGCCCTCCGGCAGGAAGCCGATGGGCGGCGGGCTTTCGAGCGACATCACGCCCGAGAGCGTCTCGTTGAGCGTCCCGTCGCCGCCGGAGCAGACGATGCGGTCATACTCCATGCCGTGCTCCTGGATAAATCTTGTGATCTCCTTGGGCGCACGCGACGGATGCACGGTCACATCAAAGCCTGCCGTCGTAAAAATATCCGTCACCGTGAGCAGATAGCTGCGGATCTCGCCTTTGCCCGCGTTGGGGTTGATCAGAAACAGCATTTTTTTCCGCATGGCGGAAACCTCCCGTTCTTTTCTCCTTAAGAAGTGCTGTCTTCCTCCGCCGCCGAGGAAGCCGTCTCATCGGGCAGCTCCTCGCCCGTTTCCTCTTCCTCCGCATCCGAGCCGTAGACGCCGGGCGGGTCGAGCAGCACGACGGCATCAAGCTGTGGATCAGAGTCATCTCCCACCATCAGCTCGGTAAAGAACGCGTCGTACGCCTCGCTCACCATCTTCTCGATCGTGATCGAGCGCCAGTACGAGGTCTCGCCATAGCCGACAAAGTACATCAGATGATAGCCATAATCGGTTTCCACGATCCCCGTGTCGCCGGGCTGGCGCGCAGAATCGAAGCACCAATCGTTGAACTCCGCTATCATCTCGCCTGGATAGACGTCCTCATAAAGGCCGCCGTTGGAATACGAGCCGGCATCGTCAGAGTTGTAGTAGGCGAGATTGCCGAAGCTGTCCTCCGTTTGGTCGCCCGCCAGCCACTCCTCATAGAGCGACTCCGCCTCAGCGCGCGCGGCCTCCTTCGCCTCAGCCTGCGCAGCCTCGGTCGCCGCCTCATCCACATTGCCATCGGCATCCAGGACATCCTCGACCGTCTCGGGCTGGATCAGAATATGGCGCACGTTGATCATCAGGCTGTCGTCCTTGTCGACACCCAGCTCATCCGCGTGCTCATCATAGTACGCGCTGACCTCGTCGTCGGAGAAGGCAAAGCCATTGTAAATCATATCATCGTAGTACAGCGCGGTGTAGTACGAGATCATAAATTCATAGTAGCTTTCATAATCCGCAAACGCGCCGTAATACTCCTGCAGATACGCGTCGATCGATGCAAAGCCACCCTCATCCGCCGCTGACTGAAGCGTCTGCTCCAAGGTGTCGAGCGCCTCGCGCGCATCGTCCGGCAGGACAAAGCTCTCCGCCTCGGCTCGCTGGCAGAGCAGTGTAAACTGTGCGAACGCGCTCACAGCGTTATTGATGAAATACTGCTGCCAGGTGATGGAATCGTCAAAATAGCAGCTCTGCTCATCGAGCGGCGCAGAAGTGTCGAGCAGTCCATAGTAGGCAACGTAGGTATAATACGCATTGATAAACGAGCTGTAGGAATACCAATAGTAATACGCCAGCGTCTGGTTGGTCAGCTCTTCCCCCGCGCAGGTGGCGATAACGGCGAATTTTTCGGCGTCAGTCACCTCGGACGGATCCTTTGTGTACGAAACAAAATCCACCGTCTCATCCTCGCTGCCGGTCTGGTCGGCGTCTGTATCGACCGTATTGGGCGCCGAAGAAGGATCTTCGAGCTGCGTCTGCTCCTCTTCGGCGGGCTGCTCCGCCTTGGGGCGACCCTGCGTGAAGTAGACGACCAGACAGACCGCGATCGCCGCGACGATCAGCACGCCGCCCATCAGAAGCTGGCTGCGCACCTGCCGGGTCTTTTCCGAACTTATTTTTTCCTGATGCGGCTCAGTCTCCGAAACGGCCGGCTCGAACGCCGGCTCGTCCACCGGCTCAGCGGCCGCTCCGTCCTGCTTGGCCTTGCACGCGGAGCAAAGCGTCTCGCCGTCGTCGACCGGCGCGCCGCAATTCTTGCAGAAGTCCATAAATGAAATGCCTCAGCTTTCCTAAGAAGTAGAGTAACTATACCACATTTCCCGGGATCTTTCAACCGCGAAGCAGCGCGCACTCCGGGAACCAGTATAGCAAAATTCTCCTGCAAGCGGTGAACAGATTGTAAATTCTCCCGCGGCACGGTATAATAAGTAGGATATAATCGTGTATGTCGGCGCACTGCCGGCAGTCTTCCATGAGGTGATCACATGAAAAAAGCCCTCTTACTGCTGCTCGATTCCGTGGGCGTCGGCGCGCTGCCTGACGCGGCACAATACGGCGACGGCGGCGCGGCGACCGTGCCGCATGTTCTCGAGCGCTTTCCCGGCCTTTCCATTCCAAATCTCCGCCGTCTCGGCCTGTGCTCGATCGACAATATGACGCGCTTCTCCCACGGCGAGACGCCAGAAAGCGTCTACTGCCGCTGCGCCTCTGTCTCGAATGGCAAAGACTCCATCGTTGGCCACTGGGAGATCATGGGCGCGGCGACCGAAACGCCGTTCCTAACCTTTCCAGACGGCTTTCCCGCCGATCTGATCAGGCAGTTCTGCGCTGCCTGCGGCCTGCCAGGCGTTCTGGGCAACTGCGCTGAATCCGGCACAGAGATCATCGCCCGGCTCGGCCCAGAGCATCAGCGCACCGGCTGGCCGATCGTCTATACCTCGGCCGACAGCGTGTTCCAGATCGCAGCACACGAGGACGTCGTGCCGGTCGATACGCTCTACCGCTGGTGCGAGACCGCACGGCGGCTGGTCGACGAAAACGGCATCGGCATCGGCCGCGTCATCGCCCGCCCATTCCTCGGCGAGCCTGGCTCGTATACCCGCACCGCGCGGCGGCACGACTACGCCGCTGTTCCCACCGCCAAAACCGACTTGGAGCGTCTCACAGAACACGGCGTGCCCGTTCACTCGGTCGGCAAGCCGTACGACATCTTCTGCGGCGCGGGCTTTTCCTCCGTGGAAAAAACGGACAACAACGCGGACGGCCTGCAAAAGGCGCTGCGCGCCGTACAGGAGCGCGACGGTCTGATCTTTGCCAACATCCTCGACTTCGACATGGTCTGGGGACATCGGCGCAACGTGCGCGGCTACGCCGACGGTCTGTGCGAAGTCGACCAGGCTCTTCCCGGCCTGATGGACGCGCTCGGCGACGGGCTGCTCATTGTGACTGCAGACCACGGCTGCGACCCGACCTGGCACGGCTCAGACCACACGCGTGAGTATATCCCCGCGCTGCTCTGGCACCGCGGCATCGCGCCGCGCAACGCCGGCACGCGCACGACCTTTGCCGACATCGGCGCGACACTGCTCGCTTGGTTCGGCGCCGAGCCAGCTCCGCTCGGCGCCGATATCCTCACATAAAAGCAGCCTGCGGCGCTGAACCGCAGGCTGCTTTCATTATCTTGGAGCGATGTATGAGAGCGCGATGTCCGCACCAAACCGGACGCAGCCGGCAGCTCAAACGACTCCGTTGCTTTCCTCCACCACGCGAAGCGTCCGCAGCGTCTCGTCTGCCGGGCCGTGCAGCGAGACATGGTCACGCAGACACAAATCGATATAATCAAGAACTGCCTCCGTCACCGTCTCGCCAGGGCAGAGCGCCGGGATGCCAGGCGGGTACGGGATCAGCGCCTCCGCCGCCGTGCGTCCGAGCGCATGCGCCAGCGGAACAGCGCAGCTTTTCGCAAAAAACGCCTGCCGCGGCGTCATACGCTGCGGCGGGATCGGCGGCAGCGGCTGCGCTTCCTCGCACAGCGGCTTTACCGGAAGCGACGTGATCTCGCGCATCGCATCCACCAGACGCTCAACGTCGCGCGCCGTATTGCCGCCGGTAAACAGCGCCATCACATTGCGGTGATCTGCCAGCTCCGTATCCACGCCTCGCTCGAACAGGAGCTTCTGCAGCTCCAGACCCGTCAGGCCGCGATCGAAGGACGAAAACGTCAGCCGTGTCTCATCCAGCGCGGCAACGCCCGCCTGCCCGATCGCTTCGCGACCAAGCACCTGCACGCCGGGCAAAGCTGCCAGATCCACCGCCGCGCCGCGCGCATGCGAGAGCGCTGTATGGGCTGAAGCCGCGCCGCGCAGCGCCAATTCCTGCCGCGCCGCGTCGAGCGACGCCATGAGCAGGTACGATGGGCTGGTGCTCTGCACCAGCCGCAGCGCCGTCCTTACGCACGCGCCTGCGAGCCTAGAGCCGCGCAGGTGCAGCATCGAGCTCTGTGTCAGCGCGCCGGCCGCCTTGTGGATGCTCTGTGCGCACGCATCCGCGCCCTGTTCCAGCGCGCAGGGCGGAAGCTCGTTGGAAAAATTTAAATGCGCTCCGTGCGCCTCGTCGACAAGCAGCGCCACGCCGCGGCGATGACAGGCCTCCGCGATCGCAGCCACATCGCTGCAAAGGCCATAGTACGTCGGGCTAACGAGCAGCACGGCTTTTGCCTCCGGGTGCGCACGGAGGCCTTCTTCCACCGTCTCCGGCGTCGGCCCAGCCGCCAGCCGCCAGGGCGCAAGCGTCTCCTGCTCGAGCCAGACCGGACGCGCGCCGGATAGGATCGTCCCCATCAGCGCCGACTTATGTGCGCCGCGCGAAATCAAGATCGTATCGCCTTCACGCGCTGCGGCGAGCACCATTGCCTCCACACCGCAGGTCGTCCCGTTGACGAGGAAAAAGCTCTGATCCGCACCGAATGCATCGGCGGCGAGCGCCTGCGCCTCCGCGATCGAGCCGGCTGGCTGATGCAGATCATCTGTGAGCGGCGTCTCCGACAGATCGTAGTCGAACACCGGCGCGCCGAAGCGTCTGGCCAGCGCCGGATTGATGCCGCGCACACCGCGATGGCCAGGGATGCGAAAATAGGCCGGGTTTAAATCGATATATTCTTCTAGTGCCGCCACGAGCGGCAGCCTGTTTTGATCCATTCGATCATGTTGCTCCTTCTCGCTTTTTTCATGTGACCAACGCATCCGGCCTGAGCTTGGACACGGAATGCAGCTCGGATCGAAGCGGCAAACGCCGCTGTCTTGGTCGGCTCAGTGAACGTGGCAGGCAGCGAAACCGAGCGGCTCAGGCCAGGCAAGGACGTTCTCACTGCTCCGCTCGGAGCTTCCCAGTATCACACGATCACTCGCTCTGTCCGCCGCGGACGAGCGCCTTCTTTTTCCAGCCGCCCATGAGGTAGCGGAGCAAAATCAGCACCGTCCCGGTTGCAAAGTCGATCGCCAGCGCATACCAGACGGCCGCGCGGCCAATCGACTCGAAGCTGGCCATGAGATAGGCAGAGCCGACGCGCAGCACAAGCGTACAGACCGTAATAACGGTCGCCATCGTCACATCGCCCGCGCCGTGCAGAAGTCCCTTCGTCACAAAGAGCACAGCGAACACGACAAACCATTTCGCGATGAAGCGCAGATAGGTCTGCCCGATCTCCAGCGCCTCGCCAGAGCAGCCAAACAGCTTGACAAGCGGCCCGGCGAACACCGTAACGAGCACAGCAATGACGGCGCTCGCGCCAACCGCCATGACAAGCGTCTGCCAATGACCTGTTTTTACGCGCTTCATCTGCCCTGCGCCGATGTTCTGTCCAGTGAAGGTGGCCAGACCGACATTGAACGAGATGACCGGCAGGGTGACAAAGCTCTCCACGCGGTAGCCGGCGGTATAGCCCTCGAGCATAACGGAGCCGAAGCTGTTGACGAGCCGCTGCATGAACAGCGACCCAATGGCAAGCGCTGCCGTCTGGAATGCCGACGGGATGCCGAGCCGGCAGATGAGCCTTGCCTGCTCCTGGTCGAACCGCAGCGAACGAACGCGCAGGCGCAGCAGCTCGTACTTTTTCTGCGCGTAGACAAACGCGGCGATGACCGAGACGAGCTGTGCGAGTACGGTCGCAGCCGCCGCGCCGGCCACGCCCCAGGAAAACACCACGACAAAAAGCAGATCAAGCGCAACGTTGACCACCGTCGAGACTAGCAGGAACAGCATGGTCGCCGACGAATCCCCCAGCGCGCGGAGCGCGGCGGCCTGCGCGTTGTACAGGAACTGGAACAGCATCCCCGCACAGTAGATGTACAGATACGTCACCGCCATGTCGAGCACATCGGGCGGAACCGAGAGCACCTTCTGCAAAAACACCTGGCCGAACGCCAAGCCAAGCCCCGTGACGGCAAGCCCGGCGGCGATCATCAGGATGAGCGCCGTACCATACGCATGACGCAGGTCGTCGTGCTTTTTCGCGCCGTAATACTGCGCAGCGACAACGCCGAAGCCGGAGGAAAACCCAGTTGCGACAGCAAGCAGCAGGCTGTTGAGCGGCGCACAGGTGCCGATGGCGCCAAGCGCTGCCGAACTGACGAAATTGCCGACGATCATGCCATCGACCGTCGAGTAGAGCTGCTGAAGCAGCATGCCGCCGAGGACTGGAAGCGTAAAGAGCAAAACAGATCTCCAAATCGTTCCCTTGATCAGACTGGTCTGCACCGCCACACACTCCATTTCCGAACAATTTGCACCATCATCATATCGGGTTCTATTGGGAATGTCAAACTGAATTATCAGCCGCACCGCATGCCGCCCCCGCAGCTACGCGGCAGTTGCCGGGCGGGCATGCAGCGCGGAGGTCTCAGCCTGGCTGCGGAGCCAGGCTTGGGCGTCATCGCCGGCCTTGCACGTGAAAAAGTAAAAAATCGGCAAGCTCAATCAGAGCTTGCCGATTTTTTGGAGGTGCCACCCAGATTTGAACTGGGGGTGGAGGTTTTGCAGACCTCTGCCTTACCGCTTGGCTATGGC
>CAZJBT010000013.1:7951-23084 GCA_964544345.1 uncultured Oscillospiraceae bacterium | reverse complement strand
AGGATTACACGCTGAGCATTGGCTTGCTGACCGCCAATGGGACGCACGATCCTACGACTGAAAACAATCCCCGGTATCAGATGAGAACCGTGTTTGAGACTCTAATGAAGGAAAATTCGGAGACGGGCGAGATCGAGCCTTGGCTGGCGTCCAGCGTCGAGTATATCGATGAGCTGACCATCGAGGTCAAGCTCCGCGACAACGTTTATTTTACAGATGGCCAGCAGATGACCGCAAAGGATGTGTTCTATTCCTATAAGGATCTTTGGGCTGCCGGTGCGCAGGGTTCCTACTTTGTGCGTTATGATTGGGACAACAGTGAGATCGTCGATGATTTCACCATCCATTTCAAATTTACCAGCGAGTACGGCCCGGCGATCAACATGATGGCCGCCTACAGTATTTACTGCTATGACGATCTGTTCGGTGACAACCCGGCCGACGCCGATAAGTGGATGTACTCGCCGAATGGCACAGGCCCGTACTACTGCACGGACAATGTTTCCTCGGCTTATGCGACCTATGTCCGTAAGGACGCGGACGATTACTGGGGCGAGCTGCCCGAGTGCACCGAAGTGACCTATAAGTACTACTCTGAGTCCACGACCATGTACATTGACTTTGAGGCCGGTAATCTGGATGCGGCGTGCGCGATCTCGTCAAGCGACGCGGAGCGTGTCCTCGCGGGAGACTGCCCGAGCTTCACTGGATATTATGTCAATCCGATCGACGATGTTCTGATGGTGATCCTGCCGGAGGAGACAGAGCTGTTTGACGATATTCGCGTCCGCGAAGCGTTCTTCAAATCCATTGATGCTGAAAATGTGGCGACCGCCATGTACGGCCCGCTGTATGCGGAGGCGGATTCGATCCTCCCGAAGGAGATCAAGTACTACGAGTCTCAGGCGGATGTCAACCCGAGCTATGATCCGGAAGGCGCCAAGGCTCTTCTGGCCGAGGCCGGCTATCCCGACGGCATCAGCCTCCGCCTGATTGTCACGCAAGATATGCAGGTTCTGGCTGAGGCGCTACAGGCGTCGCTGGCGTCCGGCGGTATCGACTGCTCGGTGGAAAGCTACGATGTCGGTACCGCGATCCCGATGTTCCGTGACATGGAGTCCGATTTCATCTGCAAACAGGCCGAGGGCGGCGCTTACATCAACGAGCCGTGCCTGCTGCTCGACACGCTGAGTCCGGAGTCCACGCTGCCGCCTGCCGGCATGCAGGATGAGGTCTGGACGGAGTACTTCTATCAGTCCATTTACACCACGTCGGATGAGGACCGCGCTGCCGGCTATGCGGGTCTGCAGGAGTGGGCAGCCAACGAATATCGCTGCTATCCGGTCTGCGAGCGCACCAACATGCTGGTCTACAACACCGATAAGCTCGAGAGCTTCGAGCTGGCCTGCGCGGATGAGCCGGTCTGCATTTATGCGGTGTTCAATTGAACAAATACAAAAGCGATCTTAAAATAGAGTTAGCCCGCGCCCCTGTATGGGGCGCGGGCTTATTTTGCATATTTGGCTGGATCGGATTATCGTATGATGCGATAGAAGCGCCGCCCGCATCAGCGGCAGTTTAAATGCAGTGATAGCAAGAACACAAAAACTACATAAAATATTCACAAAATCTACACGAACCTATTTACAAATCAGGGGAAACATGCTACAATTCTGTCTGTGAGAGCAAATTGCATAAAAATATGAATTCTAAACGGGCAATTTTTTACAAAAGCGACAAAACGCTTTGGGAGCTTCCGCGATTTCTACCACATTGTACTGAGCGGCCGGACGCGGCTGTGCAATGGTTTTATTATGCTTCAGCATATTAGAACAAATATAGATTTGGAGGATACAACAATGAAAAAGCTTACCAAACTGCTCGCGTTGCTGCTTGTGCTGGCCATGGTATTTACCGTTTTGGCCGCCTGCTCCAAGGACGAGGGCGAGACCGGCGACAATGACGCTGGCCAATCCAATAACGGCACGTCTGACAATGGCGGCGGGTCTGGCGAGCCTGCCGACGGCGAAAAGGATTACACGCTGGAGATCGGCATGATGCAGGCCAACAATACGCACGATCCGTGGGCTGACGGTCAGACCAACCGCACCCAGCAGCAGACCGTGTTTGAGCGCCTGCTCCAGCAGAACCCGGTGACCGGCGAGCTTGATCCGTGGTTGGCTGAAAGCTATGAGTATATCGACGATTCCACGCTGCGCGTGAAGCTCCGCGACAACGTCTATTTCACGGACGGGCAGCATATGACGTCGAACGATGTCCTGCTCAGCTATCGCGATTATTGGGCGGCGGGTCGTATGTCCTCGTACTTTGAGGCGTATGACTGGGAGAACACCACGATCGTCGATGAGTACACCATCGACTTCAAGTTCAGCTCGGAATTTGGCCCGGCTGTCAGCATGATGGGCGCTTGGTCAATTTTCTGCGCTGAGGATATGTTTGGCGACACGGCTGCGGACGCCGATACTTGGATGTATCATCCGAACGGCACCGGCCCATACTACTGCGTGGAGAACGTCGCTTCTGCCTATGCCGTCTATGAGCGCAAGGCCGCCGAGGACTACTGGGGCGAGCTGCCGGAGTGCACGAAGGTCACCTATAAGTATTACTCCGAGTCCTCGACCATGTACATTGATTTTGAATCCGGCGCCATCGACGCCGCCTGCGGCATCAGCTCTCAGGACGCCGAGCGCGTTCTGGCCAACGACTGCCCGTCGTTTACTGGTCATTATCTGAATTCCATCCGCGACGTCATGATGTTTATCCTGCCCGACGAGGTCGCGCTGTTTGACGACATTCGCGTCCGTCAAGCCATCTGCATGGCGGTCGACCGCGAGAACGTGGCGCTTGCCATGTATGGCCCGCTCTATATTCCGGCCGACTCGATCCTGCCTGCCTCCGTCAACTACTACGAGAGCCAGGAAGTCCCCGAATATGATCCCGAAGGCGCGAAGGCTCTCCTTGCTGAGGCCGGCTATCCCGACGGCATCAACCTGAACTACATCGTCACGATGGATCAGCAGGTTCTGCAGGAAGCCATTCAGGCTTCGCTGGCCGCTGCTGGTATCACCGTCAACTGCGAGAGCTATGACGTCGGCACCGCCATTCCGATGTTCCGCGAGGGTAAGACCGATATCCTCACCAAGCAGGCAGAAGGCGGCGCATATATCAACGAGCCGGCGCTTCTGCTCGACACGCTGAGCCCGGTTTCCACGCTGCCGCCCGCCGGTATGACCGATCCGGAGTGGGAGGCCGCCTTCAATAAGGCGCTCTACAACACCGATTCCGCGCTTCGTGCGGAAGGCTATGCCGAGCTGCAGGAGTGGGCTGCGGAGCAGTATCGAATCCTCCCGATCTGCGAGCGCGCCAATATGACCGTCTACAACACCGACAAGCTCGCGAGCTTCCAGCTTGCCTGCGCGGATGAGCCTTGCGCTCAGTTTGCTGTGTTCAACTGAGCAACATCAAACCGCATCCAAAAAGACGCGCCCATAGGGCGCGTCTTTTTTTTGCCCTCCGGCGGTCGGGCTTGTCCGCGCCGACGGGTCTTACGCTCTGTATGCTAAGCTCCATTTGATAGAAAACCAGGTAGTTTTCACGCGCCTGCACAAGGCGAAAGTTCGCGAAATTTTCACATAATCTACACAAAACGATTACGTTATGTATTTGAAAAATATGGTGAAAGGTGGTATGGTTAAGCAAATGACAAAATAAACAAAAAAATCGAGGACTCCTGACGATTTTTGTGGAAGATTTATAAAAAACGGCGATTTCACTACTCAGCTAAACCTTCGCTTCTCCCGCGGTCGTCTCCCGCACTGTGCCAAGTCTGGTACAGCTTTCCTGAGAGTTTTATTATGCATCTGCATATTAAAACAATATAGATTTTGGAGGACGAAACATGAAAAAGCTCAGTAAATTGCTTGCGCTTCTTCTAGCACTGGCACTGGTTTTCTCTGTCTTGGCGGCCTGCTCCAAGTCGGATGAAGGCACGAAAGATGCCTCTGACGATTCGTCGGATGTGGGGGCTTCCGACTCCTCTGGCGGCGGCTCCGAACCGTCAGGAGGAAGTTCCGAAGACCCCGCAGATACGGACAAGGATTATACGCTGAATATTGGTCTCGTCTCGACCAATGGCACGCATGATCCCACAACTACGACAACTGCCCGCTACCAGATGCAGACGGTCTTTGAGCGCTTGCTGAAACAGAATGTTGAGACAGGCGAATTGGAGCCCAACCTGGCGACCAGCGTGGAGTATGTTGATGATCTGGTGCTTGAGATCAAGCTCCGTGACGATGTCTATTTCACAGATGGTCAGCATATGACGTCGAAGGATGTGTTCTGCAGCCTGCGTGACGTTTGGGCTGCTGGCAACATGGCCTCGTATTTTGACTGCCATGATTGGGACAACAGCAAGATCGTTGATGATTATACCATCGACCTCGTGGTTACAAAGCCGTATGGCCCGGCAATTACTTATATGGCTTTCTGGGCGGTCTTTTGCTACGATGATCTCTTTGGCGAGAATCCGGCCGATGCGGACAAGTGGTTCTCAGAGCCCAATGGCACTGGCTCGTACTATTGTGTGGAGAATGTCGCCGGTGCTTACGCGACCTATGCCCGGAAAGACGCTGACGATTATTGGGGCGAACTGCCTGAGTGCACGCAGGTCACCTACAAGTATTATTCTGAATCCTCTGCAATGTTCATTGACTTTGAGGCGGGCAACCTTGACGTGGCCTGCGCGATCGCGACAACTGATGCGGAGCGTGTTCTCGCCAATGACTGCCCGGAATTCACCGGCTACTATGTGAACTCCATCCGTGACGTCCTGATGGCCATCCTGCCGGAGGAGACAGAGATTTTTGACGACATCAGAGTTCGCGAGGCATTCTTCAAGTCTGTTGACAGAACAAATGTCGCTCTGGCTATGTATGGCTCGCTCTTTATTGAGGCCGACTCCATTCTGCCGGCATCGGTCAACTTCTATGAGTCCAAGCCGACAGTCGAATACGACCCCGAAGGCGCAAAGGAGCTGCTGGCTGAAGCCGGTTATCCCGATGGCATCAGCCTCCGCATGATCGTCACGCAGGATATGCAGGTCTTGGCCGAGGCGCTGCAGGCGTCGCCCTCCGCTGGCGGCATCAATATCACAGTTGAGAGCTATGATGTTCCCACCGTGATCCCGATGCTCCAGGCGATGGAGTCCGACTTTATCTGCAAGCAGGCTGAGGGCGGCGCGTACATCAACGAGCCGGGCCTCCTGCTCGATACCCTGAGCCCTGTTTCCACGCTGCCGCCTGCCGGTATGCAGGATCCGGTTTGGACGGAAAACTTCAACAAGGCGCTTTACAGCACAGCTGATGAGGATCGTGCCGCAGGCTATGCGGGTCTCCAGGAATGGGCTGCTTCGCAGTACCGCTGTGTTCCGATCTGCGAGCGTGCGAATATGACGGTTTACAACACTGACAAGCTCGCGAGCTTTGTCATGGCCTGCGCTGACGAGCCGTGCGCCCAGTACGCGGTATTCAACTGACCACCAACGCTGAAGGCGAAACCAGACAATGCGCATCATGCGTTCCGCAAAGGGAGCATATCCTTCGGGATATGCTCCCTTTTTTGCTGCCGCGGAGGCCGGGTATGGCAATACGTTGGCAGAGAGGACGCCGCGCTTTGGCGGCACTATGGAAAATGCCAAAATTTCTGAGTTCCTATTGACAAAGTGGACTTTCCTGGCTATTAATACCAATTAAAATAGTAGGTAAATAGCAAAAACGTGGGCTGCATCCGACCTGCGCAGATGGAAACATCAAAGGGGGAGAGCAAAATGGCAGTCGATTACGCGGCGCTGAAGGCCGGCGGCTTTATGCGCCAGAAGCAGAAGGACACCTTTTCCATGCGGCTGCGAGTGGTTGGCGGCACCGTAACCGTGGAGCAGCTTGAAACGATCGCCGCAGTAGCGAAAAAATGGCGAGGACTATGTCCACCTGACCTCCCGCCAGGGCGTGGAGATTCCCTTTATCAAGCTCGAGGACATCGAGGCGGTCAAGGCTGAGCTGGAGGCGGGCGGCGTACAGTCCGGCGTCTGCGGCTCGCGTGTGCGGACTGTCACGGCCTGCCAGGGTGGGCGCTGCTGCCCGAGCGGCTGCATCGATGCACTCGACAGCGCCGAGGCGCTCGACGCGCGCTACTTTGGCCGGCAGCTTCCGCACAAGTTTAAATTTGGCGTGACCGGCTGCCAGAACAATTGCCTCAAGGCAGAGGAAAACGATGTTGGCGTCAAGGGCGGTATGACGGTACATTGGAACGCCGACGCGTGTATCTTCTGCGGCGTCTGTGAAAAGGTCTGCCGGAGCAAGGCCGTTACCATTGAGGACGGTCAGATCAAGCTCGATGTGGAAAAATGCAACCACTGCGCTCGCTGCGTTCAAATCCTGCCCAACCGGCGCGTGGGAGGACACGAGCGGCTACATCCTGTCTTTCGGCGGCACCTTCGGCAACGCCATCCAAAAGGGTGCGGAGCTGCTGCTCATCGTCGAAGACGAGGAGACGGTGTACCGGATCACCGACGCGGCCATCGCGTTTTTTGAGGAGTATGCCAACGCAGGCGAGCGCTTTGCCAAGACCATTGAGCGCGTCGGCTGAGATCAATTGAAAGAGAGAGTGGAGGCGGCATACCATGGCTGATTATGAAATCTCGAGCCGTGTGGACATTACCGACGTAGTCTGCCCGGTGACCTTCGTCAAGGCAAAGGTGGCGCTGGAAGAGCTGGACGACGGCGAGATCCTGGCCGTCCACATGAACGATGGCGAACCGGTGCAGAATGTGCCCCGCAGCATCAAGGAGGAGGGGCATCAGATCCTCAAACTGCTCGACAATTACGACGGCACTTATGACCTGATCGTTCGGAAGGTCGGGGATTGAATATGGCGCAGTTTTTGACCGATTCGACCTTTGCGGATTTTGTTGGCAGCAGCGCCGTGCCGGTGCTCGTAGACATTTACCGGGACGGCTGCCTGCCATGCCGCAGGGTCGCCCCGCTGCTCAGTAAGGCGGGGGAAACCTACGAAGGGCAGCTCGCCATCGCCCGGATCAACCTGGATCAGAACCCCGGCCTGACAGCGCAGCTTGCCATTGAGGCTGCGCCTACGCTGGTCGCGTTCCGGAACGGGGTCGAGATCGCCCGCCACCGCGGCGTGATCGACCGGGTCGGTCTTGAAGCGCTGATTCAGACAATCTTGAATTAAATTTGGGGAGAGATCTAACATGAAACTGACTGTAGCAGGTATTGTCAAGGAATATGAGGAAGGCTTGACCATGGAACAGCTCATCGAAAAAGAGAACGTGGAGTCGCCGCTGTATGTGACCGTGACCGTCAACGACGAATTCGTGAAGACTGACGAGCGCGGAACAAAGCAGCTAAAAGACGGCGATCGGGTGGAGTTCCTTTATTTTATGGGAGGCGGCTGCTGATGGCGTTCACCAACGAACAACTCGAGCGCTATTCCCGCCAATCATACTGAAGGAAGTGGGCGTCAAGGGTCAGAAGAAGCTGCTGAACGCCAAGGTTCTCATCATCGGCGCGGGTGGCCTGGGCGCGCCGGCGGCGCTGTATTTGGCCGCTGCGGGCGTCGGTACCATCGGCATCGCGGATGCTGACGAGGTGGATCTTTCCAATCTCCAGCGCCAGGTCATCCACACCACTGCCGACATCGGCAAGCCGAAGGTGGAGTCGGCCAAGGAGACGATGCTGGCCATCAATCCGGATGTGAGGGTTCATACATACCATGAATTTATCGCTTCGGACAACATTATGGATATCATCCGGGACTATGACTTCGTCCTCGACGGGACGGATAACTTCCCGGCCAAGTTCCTGATCAACGACGCCTGCGTCATGGCGGGCAAGCCGTTCTGTCATGCCGGCATCATTCGGTTTCAGGGACAGATCATGACCTATGTCCCTGGCCAGGGGCCGTGCTATCGCTGCGTGTTTAAAAATCCGCATCCCAAGGACGCGGTGCCGACCTGCAAGCAGGCAGGCGTCATTGGCGCAATGGCGGGCGTCATCGGATGCCTGCAGGCGATGGAGGCTGTGAAGTACATCACCGGCGCGGGCGAGCTTTTGACGGGCTATCTGCTGACCTACGACGCGCTGAAAATGGAATTTCGCAAGATCCGTCTGCCAAAGGACGATCACTGCGCCGTCTGCTCTGACCAGCCTACGATCAGGGAGCTGATCGATTATGAGCAGACGGAGTGTACGGGAGTGTGACGCATGCTTTCGATCAAGCGAGCCGATTATGAAACGATGCTGGCACATGCCAGAGAAAAAGCCCCGGAGGAGGCCTGCGGCCTGATCGCCGGGATGGTACAAGAGAACGGAGACAAGATTGTGGAGCGGGTGTTCCTGCTGGAAAATACCGACCACTCGCCGGAACACTTCACGATCTCGCCGGTGGATCAGCTCGGCGCGGTAAAGGAGATGCGTGCGAACGGCTGGAAGCCGCTGGGCAATTGGCACAGCCATCCGGCGTCGCCGTCACGTCCGAGCGAGGAGGATAAACGCCTCGCCTATGACCCTACGGCCAGCTATCTGATCCTCTCCCTGATGGATCCGGAGCGGCCGGTGCTGAATTCGTTCCATATAGAGGGTGGCAGCGCCGAACGGGAGACGCTGGACTATGTATGACCTGCTGATTTTGGGCGCAGGCTCGGCGGGCTTGACCGCAGCGATCTATGCGGCACGGGCGGGACTGGATTTCCTTGTCCTGGAACAGGACGGCTGGGGCGGCGGGCAGATCTCCTCTGCCCATCTGGTGCAGAATTATCCCGGCCTCCCGGATCGGACTGGTGCAGAACTTGGAGAAGCGCTGCGAGAACACGCGGCGAAGCTCGGCGTGGAGATCGCATACGGCGAGGTCGAAACGGTGACGCGGACGGAGGACGGCTTTGCCGTCGCTGCGGTGGACGGGGATGTCTATGAGACAAAGACCGTCATTGCTTCGACTGGCGCGTCGCCGAAGGCGTTGGGCGTCCCAGGGGAAACAGAGCACATCGGCGCGGGCGTGTCGTACTGCGCGGTCTGCGATGGAGCGTTTTACACCGGGAAAGACGTGCTCGTGGTCGGCGGCGGCGACACGGCCGTGGAGGACGCGCTGTATCTGGCGACGATTTGTTCCCATGTCACGGTTGCGATCCGGCACGGCGTATTCCGTGCCGCCGCGACGCGGGTGACCGCGCTGCGGGCGCTCAGCAATGTGACGGGTTTGTCCAACACGACCGTGGCGGAGATCCGCGGCGGCGATCGCGTGTCGTCCGTTTTGCTCCGAAGCGAAGACCGGACGGAAGAACGGCCGGTGGACGGTGTGTTCATTGCGGTCGGAGCCAAGCCTGCAACAGCCTGTCTCGCGGGTTTCTCTGTCCTGACGCCGGACGGCTTTGTGCTGGCGGAGGAGTCAGGCGAAACCAAGATCCCCGGCCTGTTTGCAGCGGGCGACATCCGCAGAAAGCCGCTGCGTCAGATTGTGACAGCTGTGGCGGACGGCGCGAATGCGGCCGCCAGCGCCGCGGCATATTTGAGCGGCAGATCAAGCCATTTGGAGTGAAAATGAGATGAGACGGCCTATATGTCTGCTGCTTGCGCTGCTTTTGCTCCTGAGTGCCTGCGGACAGGCTGTACAACAGCCTGCTTCAGAACAGCCGGCTCCGGAACTGCCTGCAGAGCACGCGGCGCCGTCAGAAACGGCAGTCACATTCACAGATGATCTGGGACGCGAAGTCACCGTGGACGATCCCCAGCGGGTCGCTCCGCTCATTGGCAGCTTTGCTGATATCTGGTGCCTTGCCGGCGGGCAGGACACGCTGGTTGCCACGGCGAACGACGCTTGGACTTCTTTTGATTTGAGCTTGTCCGACGACGTCGTCGACCTGGGCGCGACCACTGAGATTTCGCTCGAGCGTCTGATTGCGGCCGCGCCGGACTTTGTCATTGGAAGCTGCAACACAGCGATCGACCTGGAGCTGGAAGATACGTTGACCGAAATGGGGATCCCCGTAGCCTACTTCCAGGTAGACGCCTTTGCGGACTACCTGCGTATGCTGGAGATATTGACGCAGATCACCGGGCGGGACGACCTATATGCCTGCTATGGCGACGAGGTACAGCGACAGGTCGAATCGGCGAAGGCGCTGGCGGATGGAAGTGCTCCCACCGTGCTCTACATTTGCGCGACCGGCTCGAGCGTCAAGGTCAAAAACAGCCAGGGCAGCGTGCTCGGTGAGATGCTCGCCGACCTGGGCTGCGTCAATGTGGCCGACAGCGAGAACAGCCTGCTGGAAAACTTAAGCCTTGAGGCGATCCTCACGGCCGATCCGGACAATATCTTTTTGGTCTATCAAGGGAGTGACCCCACCAATGCAGAGCAGCGGATGGAGGAGACTTTGCTATCCAATCCGGCCTGGGCCACGCTCCGCGCGGTGAAGGAGGGGCGGTGCTTCCGGATGGATCCCAGCTTGTACAACCTGAAGCCAAACGGGCGATGGGGGATTGCTTATGAACAGCTCGCGGAGCTTTTATATGGAGCGCCCGGAACGGACGCGGAAGGTTGAACTCGCCCTTGCGGCGGCGGCACTTGCCGCCGCCGTGCTCAGTCTATGCATTGGATCGTCGCCGGTCTCGCCGGCGGCGGTCTTTCGTGCGCTTTTTGACGCAGAGACGCAGACGACGGCTGCCCGGATCGTTCGCTATGTCCGCCTGCCGCGCACCTGCGGCAGCTTGCTCTCGGGCGCGGCGCTCGCGGTTTCCGGCGCGGTCATTCAGAGCGTGCTGGCCAATCCGCTGGCCGCGCCCAATATCATCGGCGTCAACGCGGGCGCCGGCTTCGCGGTGACGCTGTGCTGTGCGATCGCGCCGGGCGCAGTTGCCGTGCTGCCGGCCGCGGCGGGGGTCGGTGCGCTCTTCGGCGTCCTGCTTGTGCTCTTTATCGGCGAAAGCACGGGCGCATCCCGATTGACGTTGGTTCTGGCGGGTGTGGCGATCTCCAGCCTGTTTACCGCGGGCGTAGATGCGATCGTTACCTTCGTCCCGGATGCGCTGAACGGCTATTCCGATTTTCGTGTCGGCGGCTTTTCCAATGTGACGCTGAAAAAGCTGCAATCCCCGGCTATCTTGATTGCGCTCAGCGCTGCGCTCGCGCTGTCACTTTCCGGCCATATGGACATCCTTGCATTGGGGGAGGAGACGGCGCGCAGTCTTGGCCTGCGCGTCCGCCTGGTGCGGCTCCTGCTACTGCTTAGCGCCGCGGCGCTCGCGGGCGCGTCGGTCAGCTTTTCCGGTTTGCTGGGCTTTGTTGGCCTGCTCGTGCCGCATATGATCCGCCGTCTGCTTGGCAGCCGCGGCTTTCCGCTGCTGCTCGGCTCGGCGCTGGGCGGCGCGGCATTCGTCACGCTTTGTGACCTGCTGGCGCGAACGCTGTTTATGCCCTATGAGCTGCCAGTCGGTATTGTGCTCTCGTTTCTTGGCGCGCCGTTCTTCCTGTGGCTGCTGTTCCGGCAGAAAAGAGGGATCCGGCATGGTTGAGCTGCGTGGTGTGAGCGCCGGTTACGCGAGCGGCTGCGTTCTGCAAAACATTGATCTGGACTTTTTGCCCGGGCAGGTGCTGGTGCTGCTCGGGCCGAACGGCTGCGGAAAGAGCACGCTGCTCAAGACGGCCTGCGGGCTGCTGCCGAAAACAGGCGGCGGGATCTGGATCGACGGCGTGCCGATCGAGCACCTCCGCGAAAAGGAGCTGGCTAGAAAGGTGTCGTTTCTGACGCAGTCAAGGACTACGCCGGAGATCACGGCGCGCCGCATGGTGCTCCATGGCAGGTTTCCGTATCTATCCTATCCGCGGCGCTATCAGGAGGAGGATTATCGCATCGTGCGCGACTCGCTCGAGCGGGCAGATGCGGCCGCATTTGCGGAGCGATCCGTCGCACAGCTCAGCGGCGGGCAGCGGCAGAGCGTCTATGTCGCGATGACGCTGTCTCAGCGCTGCGGCACAGTGCTGATGGATGAGCCGACGGCCTATCTCGATGTGGCGCACCAGCTCCGGATCCTGAAGCTGGCTCGCTCACTGGCGGACGAGGGGAAAGCCGTTGTGCTTGTCCTGCACGATCTGCCGCTGGCGCTCCGCTGTGCGGATCGGGTGGCCGTTCTGTCCAGCGGCGGGTTGGTGCAGACCGGTACGCCGGAGGAGCTGTTCCAGAGTGGCGTAGTGGACGACGTGTTCGGTGTGCATCTGCATCGCATGGAGACGGAGCGGGGATGGCAGTACTACTGCGAGCTGTAAAGGAGCAGATGGAGATGGCATATTTCCCGCTTTTTGTGGATTTGAAGGGTCAAAACGGCCTGATCGTAGGCGGTGGCCGGGTGGCGCTGCGGAAAATTGAGAAGCTGCTGCCGTATGAGCCGCATCTGACAGTGATCGCGCCGGAGATCCTGCCAGAGATCGCTGCGTTCCCGGGCGTGCGGGTGATCTGCCGGGGCTTTGCTCCCGCGGATGTGGAAGCGGATTGGGCATTTGCTGTCGCGGCATCGGACGAGCGCGCGCAGAATCACAGGGTCGCCGCGCTCTGCCGGGAGCGAAAGATACTGGTCAACGTAGTGGACACGCCGGACGATTGCACCTTTTTATTCCCCGCGCTGATCCAGAGCGGGCCGCTGAGTATCGGCATCTCCACGGGCGGCGCAAGCCCTACGGCTGCAGTCTGGCTGAAGGAGCAGATCGCCGCGCGGCTACCGGAGCGGTTTGAGGAGATCTTGATTTGGCTCGGCCGGCAGCGCGTGACGCTCAAGCAGCGGATCCCAGAGGAAGCCGCGCGAGCCGCGGCGCTGCAGACGCTGTTTTTCGCCTGCCTGGAACGAGCGCGCCCGCTGACGGGAAAAGAAGCGGCGGCTGTGGTGGAGGAAAATCGAGATGGACAATAACGAGATGGGGCGCGTCGCGCTGGTGGGCGCGGGCTGCGGCAGCGCAGACTGGATCACGGTGAAGGGGCTGCGGCTGCTGCGAGAATGCGACGCGGTGGTCTACGACGATCTGATCGACCGCGCGCTGCTGGGGGAGACCCCGCCGCGTGCGGGGCAGCACCCAGTCGGCAAGTGCGCCGGGCGGCACTCCGCAGAGCAGGAGGAAATCAATGCGCTCCTGATCGACTTGGCGCGGCGGGGAAAGACCGTGGTGCGGCTCAAGGGCGGCGACCCCTATGTCTTCGGACGCGGCGGAGAGGAGGCGCTGGCGCTGCGCGAGGCGGGGATCCCCTATGAGGTCGTCCCCGGCATTTCCTCTGCGCTGGCGATCCCGCTGGAGGCGGGCATCCCGCCGACGCACCGCGGCGTCAGCCAGGGCGTCCATATTATGACCGCGCACACAGCGGACGATCTGCTGCCGGCGCAGCTCGGGCGGCTCGCACGGCTGGACGGGACGCTGGTTTTTCTAATGGGACTGAGCCGCCTGTCCGCATTGACGCAGGCGCTGCTTTTGGCTGGCATGCGCCCGGATACGCCCGCAGCGGCGCTTTCCGGCGGCTGCGCAGCACAGCATATACAGGTGCGCGCTACGCTGGAAACGCTCGCCGCGCAGGCAGCGTGCTCAGGGATCGCACCGCCCGCCGTCATCGTGGTCGGCGCGGCGGCGGCGATAGATCTGCGCGCAGGCGGCGCGCTCAACGGGGTTCGGGTCGGATTGACCGGTACGCCGGAGTTTCAGGAGAAGCTGCGTGCGCCGCTGGCAGCTCTGTGTGCGGAGACAGTCTCTGTGCAGACGACGGTCTGCGCTGCGCTGCCGGCGGAGATCGACTGGGATCAAATCGGCGCGACAGGTCAGTGGTTGGCGTTCACCAGTGCGCGCGGAGTTTCGTTTTTCTTCCAGCGTCTGATGCAAGACGGCGTCGATCTGCGCCGCCTTGGTTGTTGCCGATTTGCGGTGATCGGGACGGGCACCGCAGACGCGCTGCTCTCACACGGCATCCATGCGGATCTGTGCCCGACGGAGTTTACCAGCGAGGCGCTGGCTGGCACGCTGGCTGCGTCGGTCGAGCCAGAGGAGACGGTATGGCTTTTTCAGGCAGAGCGCGGCTCGGACGAGGTGCGCCGCAGGCTCGGTTCGCAGTGCCGCACGGTGCCGATCTACCGCGTGTCGTACCGGATGGGCGATTGGAGTGCCAAGCCAGATGCGCTGGTCTTCGGCAGCGCCGGCGCCGTGCATGCGCTGGCCGACGCTGGCTATACGCTTTCGGAAAAAACGGAGGGATATTGCGTCGACCCAGTCTCGGCGAAAGCGTTCGCGTGCCGGTTTGGGAAAGAGGCGCGTACTTCGTCGGAGTATACGGCCGATGCGCTGATACGGCTCGTTTTGCATGAGCTTGAAAACAGAGGGGCATGACACTGCGGCGGCTGCGGTATTGCACGAGCGCTGCGGGAAGGCAACAAAAACGAAGGACGCCAGAGCGGGCGTCCTTCGTTTTTCTACTATCGTCTGCGCTCAGTCTGCGCGTTGGTAGATGACTGCGTTCGGCAGCAGACGGCCATAGGGCAAGTCGGTGTTCGAGCAGCGGGTGACATATTCGCCGTCGAAGTAAAGGATCGCGCTGGTGCCGCCGTCGAGGTTGATCGCCTGCATACAGTCATGGCGCGAGAGAATTTCGGCACACTCCATGACGTCGGTACCGAGCGAACTGCTCAGACGGCCCTCGATGACGAGGAACAGGTATTCGTACCGCCCGGACTGACCGAGGCAGGCGCGCGGGTTGAGCGCGGTATACCCGGCGCTGCTGTCGACTACGATCTCACCGTCGACGATCAGGGCGGGCTGAAACTCTGCGGCGTCCGTGGTGCCGCTTGTGACCGGCTCCGGCGCGTCGACAATGTACATGAGGTCATTCTCGCGGATCTCTACGCGCTTGTAGCCCCATCTGGAGTGCTGGCCGTATCCCACGCCGTCGCACATCGAGTAGCCGATGATCTGGCCGCCGTTGCCGACACCATCGACATCCTCAAAGCCGTTCGCAGTCATGGCGAGAATGCCGTTGTGCCGTTCGGCGATATCGCCGGCGTATTGACCCGCGCCGCCG
>CAZJBT010000013.1:0-7941 GCA_964544345.1 uncultured Oscillospiraceae bacterium | reverse complement strand
GGATGGACACGCGCGCCGGATCCTTGGCCACGGCGAGCACGCCGCGGTAGCCGCTGCCCTCCACGCGGACGAGAAGCACGCCATTGGCCGCGTCGATGGCCAGAACCTGCTCGCCCATTGTGGTGCGAATAGAGGTGCCGTCGTCGTCAAGTCCGGCCTCGTTGATGTAGAGGTTCTCCCAGCCGTCCGCAAGGACGTCGGGATGGCTGTCGATGTAGTCGTCCATCGTATCTTGATCCAGCTCCCAGAACAGCTCGTAGAATGCGGTCTCTTCGGGCGAGACGGGATCTGGGCTGTTGTCAAGGTCAGACGCGCTGTGATCCAGCTCGACGCTGTTGTCCGGCATAGTGCCGTCAATCGAGATCTGATTGCCATCCAGCCCCCAGGTGGAATTGTGACCGATCTGCTCTTGCCGGGCGGCTTCCATCTCGTCGACGACCGCCTGCACGACAAAGTCCGGCAGGAACGCGGTCGCCAACCATTGGTGGTTCATTGTGGACATCGCGGTTTCAATGTAAATGGTGCGCCATTTTTTGATGAAGGGAATGTTGGAAAAGACGCAGATGCAGTAGAGAACGACCAGAGTGGCCAAAATGATCGCCAGATTGCGCGGCCAACGCCGTTTCTTCTTTTGTGCGGCGCCTCGACCGACGTCCTCGCGGTACCAGCTTCCAAACAGCTTCCATTTTTTCTGCTTTGCTTTATTTGCCATGGTGAGATACTCCTGCCTGCTCGACAAAATTCGGCAGGTTTTGCATTTGATTTTTTTATCATACCACGCGCGGCGGGCGGAATCAACAAAAAATGCCGCAGTGGAAGAAAGTTGCTCCGCAGCCTCTGTAAACCGCATCGCACTTGTGTTATAATGACAAAAAAGGGAGGGAACACGATGAAGCTCTTTGCTTACAGCTACCGCCGCTTCGATGAAGCGGCTTGGTTTGCTAAGTTCTCACAGGAGCTCGGTGTGGAGTTGGGCTGGACGGAGGATGCGCCGACGATGGAGAATGCGTACCTCGCCGCAGGGTATGACTGCGTCTCCGTGCTGACGACACCGGTGCCGGCCGAGCTGATCGACCGCTTTTCTGAACTGGGGATCCGCATGGTCGTTACACGCACGATCGGCTATGACCATGTGGACACGGCGCGTGCGAAGGAGATCGGCATGCATGTGGCGAATGTCAGCTACACACCTGAGTGCGTGGCGGACTACGCGGTCATGCTGATGCTGATGTCCGTCCGCAAGATGAAGCGCATTCTGCAGCGCGCATCCATCAACGATTTTACGCTCAAAGGCATCTGCGGCGACCTGCTGTGCAACCGCACGGTCGGCGTGCTCGGCACGGGTCGCATCGGCCGCGCCGTCATCCGGGATCTGCAGGGCTTTGGCTGCAAGGTCTATGCCTACGACAAGTTTGAGAGCGATGAGGTGCGCGCCATGTGCGACTATCTGCCGCTGGACAAGCTGCTTGAGACATGCGACCTGTTTTCGCTACATATGCCGCTGACCGACGAGAACTTCCACCTGATCGGCCGTGACGCCATCGCCAGGATGCCGGCCGGCTCGATCATCATCAACACCGCGCGCGGCGGCCTGATCGACTCCATGGCAATGATCGACGCGCTCGAGAGCGGCCACCTTGCCGCGGCGGGTCTCGATGTGGTGGAGGATGAGTTCAATATGTACTACATCGACCGCCGCAGCGATGTACTTGGCAACCGCCCGTTGTCCATCCTGCGCGATATGCCCAATGTCGTCGTCACGCCGCATATGGCGTTCTACACAGAGCAGAGCATCGCGGATATGGTTCGCAACTCCATGCTGGCCTGCATTGCCGACTGCGCGGGCGAGAGCAGCCCGTGGCGCGTGGTTTGAAATGAAGCTCGCTGTGCTGAGCGGCAACGGCAGCGGCAGCAAAAAATCGGCTCCTTCGTGTCCTCGGCGCGCGGTATGACCGGCAGGAGCGGCTTTTATCAGGCTGAGCGTCTGGCCGAGGCCGTATGGTGCAGACGTGCCTAAATGGTGCGCCTGCACGGTGCCAGAGACAGCCTGCCCTATATCTGGCGTGTCAGCGCAGCAAAAGGCGCGTCGCCGTCTATGTTAGAATAGACGGCGGCGCGCTTTTTTTGTTCCGGGGATCAGGCGTTTTCTTGCGCAAACTGTTTCATAAAATCGATCAGGTGTTCAACGCCCTCGACCGGCATCGCGTTGTAGATCGACGCGCGCATGCCGCCGACGGAGCGATGACCCTTCAGGTTGGACATCTGGTGCTTGCCGGACTGCGCAGCAAACGCGGCGTCAAGCTCCTCGGTAGCACAGCGGAAGGTAACGTTCATCAGACTGCGCGACTCCGGCGAGACGGCGGTGCGGTAGAACGGCGTCTGGTCGAGATAGTCGTAGAGCAGAGCGGCCTTTTTTTGATTCTGCGCGTGGAGTGCCGCGATGCCGCCGATGGACTCGATCCACTCGAGCACCAGCTTGATCATGTAGATCGACCAGCAGTTTGGCGTATTATACATCGAATCGTTCGAGGCGTGCTTTTCATAGCTGCACAGCGTCGGGCAGTATTTCGGCAGATCGGCGCGGATGAGATCCTCGCGGATGATAACGAGCGCCATGCCGCTCGGGGCGAGGTTCTTCTGCACGCCGGCGTAGATCAAGCCAAATTTGGACACGTCGATCGGTTCGGAGAAAATGCACGACGACATATCCGCGACGAGCGGCACGGAACCGGTGTCCGGTATATAGTCCCAATGCGTGCCGTAGATGGTATTGTTGAAGCAGATGTGAACATAGTCGGCCGTGGGATCGAGATCCAGTTCGCTCTGGCGCGGGATGCGGGAGAACTTCTCGCCCTTCGTCGAGCCGGCGACGCGGGCGTCGCCGTATTTCAGTCCCTCCTCATAGGCCTTCGTGGCAAAGTTACCGGTCAGGATGTAATCTGCGCGGCCGGTCTTCATCAGGTTCAGCGGCACGCAGGCGAATTGGAGCGTCGCGCCGCCCTGCATAAACAGGATCTTGTAGTTTTCCGGCACGCTGAGCACGCGGCGCACAAGCGCGACCGCATCGTTGTAAATCTGCAGAAAGACCTTGCTGCGGTGGCTCATCTCGTTGACGCTCATGCCGGAGCCGCCAAAGTTCAGCATTTCGTCGCGCGCGCGCTCAAGCACTGGAACCGGCAGCATCGACGGGCCGGCGGAAAAATTATAGATGCGGTCGTACATAGGAAATCCTCCTGTATTGAGCAACCTGGCGATCACTCATGTAATTGATTAAAGTATACGACAATCTGCGCGCAGAATCAACGAGAAAAATCCCCGAAAGAGCAGCTCTTTCGGGGACGTTTTTAGACACCTTTGTATTTTTTTCGGGTTGCAATGCCGCCGCGCAGGTGCCGCTCGGCCTTATTGCGTTCAAGAACCTCCTTGACTTGAAGATAGAGCGGCCGGTTGCATTCGCGGAGCCGGTCGCTGATGTCCTTGTGTACCGTCGATTTGCTGATGCCGAATTGCTTGGCGGCAGCTCGTACGGTGGATTGATTTTCAATAATGTACACAGCCAGATCGCAGGCCCTGCGTTCAATGTCTTCTCTCATTGGTAGGCACCTCCCATGCTGTGTGGTTCATTTCAGCATATGCGGCGCGTCGGCGGGGTATGAAAGTCTGACAGAGCCAGGCACGGCACGCACGCTGGCCTGCGTGTGGTCATTTATGACTATATTTGTATAAAAAACTGAAAATCAGTTTTGTACCGAATAAAGTGCGGTGCTAAAATAAAAATTGCTTTATGCGGGTCGCAGCTCCGGTCTCCGCTCTGCAAGACCCGAAACCGGAAGGAGAATGTTATGAAACCCTTTGAAATCGAGTCGGAAGAGCTGACTGCTCCGATGCGCGGATCCATCGATCGGATCCTGCTGGCACATTCGTTTGACGGAACGGATTTGGTGGCCATTCTGCTCGACGTGGAAGCGGCAATGGAGCGGCGCTACATCAGTCGGCCGGCGGCTTACTACATTGCGGATCGGCTTGGGCTGAAGCCGACGCAAGTCTATGACGTCATCAGCTTTTACACTGCGCTGCATGACAAGCCGCGCGCCAAATTTCCGCTCCAGATCTGCGACAGCGCGCCCTGCCGCGTCAACGGCAGCGAGGAGCTGTTTGAGACGCTGCGCAGCATCCTCGGCATCGATGTGGGAGAGGTGACCTACGATGGCCGCTTCACCATTGAGAAGGTGCCGTGCTTCGGTGCGTGCGACGTGGCGCCCGCCGTACGTGTCAATGGTGCTGTCTACGGCAATCTGACCTCCCGCGAACGCGTTCTCGCTATGCTGCGGGAGCTGGACTGAGGAGGAATGAAAATGGAACAGACCGTGCGCTTTATCTCCCGCCGGTTCGGGCAGTATGACCCGACCTCGCTTGCTTCCTATGAGGCGGCGGGCGGATTTCAGGCGCTGCGCCGCGCCCTGACGATGGATGGCTACGCCATCGCAGGACTCCTTTCCGCCAACGGCGTGCAGGGCCGCGGCGGCGCAGCCTACGATATGGGTCGCAAGTGGAGTCAGGCCAAGGACGTGCAGGCGCCGCGCAAATGCGTCGTCTGCAATGCGGACGAGGGAGAGCCTGGTACCTTCAAGGATCGGGAGCTGATCAAAAACGACCCGTTTCAGCTTCTTGAGGGCATGATCATCGCGGGCTGGTCAGTCGATGCAAGTGACGGCTACCTTTACCTGCGCGAGGAGTATTCGCATTTAAAGCCGCTGCTTGCTGCTGCCATCGGTCAATGCTGCCAGGCGGGCTATCTTGGCCGCGATATTCTCGGACACAAAGGCTTTGACTATGAGATTCATCTCTACAGCGGCGCGGGCGCGTATGTCTGCGGCGAGGGATCGGCGCTCTCGGAGTCCATCGAGGGCTTCGCCGGCCGGCCGAGAATGAAGCCGCCGTACATCAAGCAAAGCGGCGTCTACCATCTGCCGACGTGTATGAACAATGTTGAATCGCTCTCCCTTGTGCCGCCGCTGTTGATGGACGATGCGGGCTTCTACCGCAGCCAGGGCACGCCGTCGTGTCCTGGTACCAAGATGATCTCTGTCTGCGGCAACGTGCGCAATCCAGGCGTGTTTGAGATCCCGTTCGGCCTGACCATCCGGCAGATCATCGATTTGGCTGGCGGCGTGCCGGAGGATCGCGCCATCCGCCTGGTGCAGCTTGGCGGTGCGTCCGGCCGTCTCGCCTCGCCGCAGCAGCTCGACACACCATATACATATGACGATATGCGCGCCGCAGGCCTGTCGGCCATCGGCTCGGGCGCTGTGCTCGTTGTGGACGAGCGCACCGGCGTGCTGGAATTTCTGCGTATGACGCAATCCTTTTTCAGCCACGAGTCGTGCGGCCAGTGCACACCGTGCCGCGAGGGCAACCACCACATCCGCCTGCTGCTTGACCGCGTGGCCGCGGGCGACTTTACCGAGCGCGATGTGGCGACGATGAAGAAATTTGCCAACATCATGAGCAGCGCTTCGCTGTGCGGCTTGGGCGAATCGGCGCAATCTGCGCTGCTCTCCGCCATGGAGCATTTCCCAGAGGCGTTCGAGATCCGGAAGGAGGAGGTTAGATGAGCATGGTGCACGCCAAGATCAACAATCTGCCGATCGAGGTGGAGGAGGGAACGCTGATCATTGACGCTGCTCGCCAGATCAATATCGACATCCCGCACATGTGCTATCACCCCGACCAGGTCTCCAAGGCACATTGCCGTCTCTGCGTGGTTGAGATCAAGGGTCAGAGGAAGCTGAAAACCTCCTGTACCACGCCGGTGGAGGAGGGAATGGAGATATTTACCGATACCAGGCGCGTCTACGACACGCAGGTCGGTATTCTCGAGCTGATGCTGGCCGATCACAAGCAGAACTGCCTGATGTGCGCGCGCAACGGCAACTGCGAGCTGCAGGCGCTCTGCCGCCGGTTCAATCTGCTGCTGCCCGACCTGTCCGACGTCTCGACGCGCGAACCGCTGCGCGTCGACAATCCGTCGATCGTTCGCGACCCGTCGAAGTGCGTCAAGTGCGGTCGCTGCATCAAGGCCTGTGCGGAGATCCAGGGCATCAACGCGCTGACCTACTCCGGCCGGTCTGAGCATTTCCGGGTGACGACCGCGTTCGACCTGCCGATGGATCAGACCGACTGCGTCCTCTGCGGCCAGTGTACGCTTATCTGCCCGGTCGGCGCGCTGGTGGAAGAGGACAGCACGGCCGACGTCTGGCGCGCGCTGCACGATCCGGACAAGCATGTCATCGTCCAGATCGCGCCGTCCGTGCGCGTGGCGATCGGCGACGAGTTCGGCATGGAGCCGGGGGCGCTTGTCACGGGAAAAATGGTCACGGCGGTGAGGATGCTCGGCTTCGATCGCGTATTCGACACGAACTTCGCCGCTGACCTGACCATTATGGAGGAGGGCAACGAACTGCTCCACCGCCTGAAAAATGGCGGCAAGCTGCCGATGATCACCTCCTGCTCGCCCGGCTGGGTCAACTTCGTAGAGAAGCATCACCCCGAAATGATGGAAAACCTCTCGACGGCCAAGTCGCCGCAGGGGATGTTCGGTGCTGTGGCAAAGACCTATTACGCACAGCAGATGGGGCTTGATCCGAAGAACATCGTCTCCGTCTCTGTTATGCCATGCACGGCAAAGAAGTACGAGGCTACCCGACCCGAGCTGGGGCGCGACGGATATCAGGACGTCGATTTTGTTCTGACCACACGCGAGCTGGCGAAGCTGATCCGATACGAGGGCCTCGACCTGAAGGTGATGGAGGAGCCCGACTTCGACGCGCCGTTCGGCATCGGCACCGGCGCGGGCGCGATCTTTGGTGCGACCGGCGGCGTGATGGAGGCCGCGCTGCGAACAGCCTATGAGGCCTACACCGGCCAGGTGCTGCCGCGGCTGGAATTCGAAGCAGTGCGCGGCGAGATCGAGGGCATCCGCGAGGCGACCGTCGATCTGGACGGCACGCCGCTGCGCGTCGCAGTGGCCAACGGGCTGAAAAATGCGGAGGAGATCCTGCGCCGCATAAAGTCCGGTGAGGCCGACTATATATTCGTTGAGATCATGGCCTGTCCGGGCGGCTGCATCGGCGGCGGCGGGCAGCCCATCGGCACGACGAACGAGAAGCGCCGCGCACGCATCCGGGCGCTCTACGAGTTGGATCAGAGCCTGCCGCTGCGCAAGTCCCATGAGAATCCGGATATCCAGACTGTCTACCGCGATTTCTTTGGGGAGCCGCTTTCGCCGCTCGCACATGAGCTGCTGCACACGCACTACCACGACCGCAGCCGGAAATCATGAACAGAAGGCAGCGCAAATTTTACGCGGCTTGATGACACGGACGGACAGGCGTGCTATACTATGTATAGAGAACCGGTGTCACGCCGGAATTTTAGAAAGGATGCGAGTTCAGAATGGAAATGAAGTTCTACATTTGCCGCCACTGCGGTAACATCATTGCGTTTGTGGAGAACAAAGGCGTACCGGTCATGTGCTGCGGCCAGAAGATGGAGGAGCTAGTTCCCGGCACGGTCGAGGCTTCCGCGGAAAAGCATATCCCCGTGGTCACGACCGAGGGTCAGCTCGTCACCGTGACGGTCGGCTCAGTGGAGCATCCAATGCTCGATGAGCACTACATCACCTGGATCGCGATCCAGACAAAGCATGGAAATCAGCGTGTGACGCTCAAGCCCGGCCAGGCGCCGACCGCACAATTTGCCCTCATCCCCGGTGACGAAGTCGTCGCCGCCTATGCCTACTGCAATCTGCACGGGCTTTGGAAAGCGTAACAGAAAGAAGAAGCGGCGGCTGCAACGTCAGTTGCAGCCGCCGCTTCAGCTTGTCGAAAAACCTCGTAGAGTTTCGCCGCCGCAGCGGCGAAATAAAATCAGATTCGTTTT
>CAZJBT010000012.1:0-23145 GCA_964544345.1 uncultured Oscillospiraceae bacterium | reverse complement strand
AACGGAAGGCTGGAAAAGAGCATAGCGCCTCCTGAAAGCGCGCGCCCGCCGGAAATGCGGCGGGCGCGGGGTCGAGTTTGGTTACTTCGAGACGGCGCTGCCGCCGTAGAGGGAAAGGAAGGCGTCGGTAAAGTCGGACGCGTTCTTATCCTCAAAATTACTGTCGATCATCACAAACAGCACCAGGTCGCCCGAGACGGCCGCGGCCATGTCGTCCGCGCTGACGCAGATCCACTTCGCCGGGTCGATGTTCTCCATGATCTCGCGCGCAACGGACTCCGCGTCCGCCGGGTCGTTGACGCGGGCAAGGATCAGCGAGTACGCCTGCGAGCCGATCATCGGCTCGGAGACGCTGATTCCCGCGATCTTCGATACGTCAGTCAGACCGGTAAAATACGCGACCGAGTCGGCGTCGGACAGATCGAGCGCCGTGGTCATCATCGAGCTGAGACCGGTGTCCTTCACGGCATAGATCGCCTCAATGACAGCGTCAAGCTCCGGCTCCGCCGGGATCTCGTCCGGGGACGGAGCTGCTTCACCGTCCGATCCCTCGTCCGTGGGCATCTGCTCCGTCGGGGTCTCCGGCTCCTCCGGCGTCCCCTCCTCATCCTTCTCATCCAGGTTATCGTCCGGGACAACGTCGACCGCGCCCGAAGTCCCGTTCTCGTCGGTCACACTGTCCGTCTCAGGCTGGTTTGGCTCGTCCTTCCCGCCGCCGCAGGCCGTCAGCACCGACAGCGCCAGCATGGCAGATAGCGTGAGTGCGATCCATTTTTTCATCATATCGTGAACCCTCCAAGGTCATTGATCCCGGCGCGGGTCTCCCCAGCGCCGTGTCTATTCTCCTGACGAAGACCGGGCAGAAAAGTTCCAGGAAAAAACAAACTGATTAAAATTATGATTCGGTGTAGTCCGTGTCGACCGCGCCGCGCATCCGTTCCTGCGCAAGGTCAGCCTGGTCGGCCAGACGGCGCACCGATTTGACACAGCGCGAAACGTACCACAGCGTCAGCAGATCCGAAATGCTGCCCGCGATCAGCGAGACGCCCGCAAAGGCCACCAGCGTCAGCGCACTGGCAAACGGGTCGAGCAGCACGACGACGCCGAGCGCCGCCATCGCGATGGCAAGCAGCAAAACGGCCCACCAGCCGCGCGCACGGATGCGCGAAAGGCTGATCGCGTGCTGCGCCTTCAGCACGCCGTCGACGATGAGCAGCAGGCCAAATACGCTCGTCAGCACGCCGGCGAGCACCTCCGGCCGGGCAAGCACGAAGCTGCCGGCCAGCAGCAGCGCCGCGCCCTGCACCAGTCCAAACGACCCGAAGGCGATCAGCCGGTCAGATCGGAAATAGACGACAACGCGCACCAGTCCGCACAGGCAGAGGATCGCGCCCACCGCATAGCAAACGATCACTCCGGACGATTCCGGGAACAGCAGGAACAGAATGCCGACGACCAGCAGCACGAGTGATTCCAGGATGGTGCCGCGCTTGAGCCCGCGCATCGCTTGACGCAGTTCTTCCATACAATCAGATCCTTTCTCCGCCGGCGTTGATCCGGCGCTTGATATTCTGCCATGACCTGCAGGTCATGGTATTACAGCCATATGCGCGCTCCGCGCGCATGGCCGGTTTTTTCTTTTTCAGCATGTAGCTATTATACCGCATTTTGGCGCTTCAAACAACGGACAGTTGGCGCAAAGTGTACAAAAAAGCGGGCTGCCGCGCTGAACGGCGGCAGCCCGCGATCTCACAGGCGAAACACGGAAACGGCATTGTCCTCAAAGATCATTTTCTTCTCCTGCTCGGACAGGCGCGTTTTCTCGATGCTCGCGATCGTCTCGGCGAGCTGGCCGTGGGATTCCGGATCGCGGTTGCCGTCCATCGGGTAATCGGTGCCGAACATGACGTGGTCGGCGCCGAAGAAGTCGGCCGCCATCTCGATGGCGAGACGGCTGTCGCCGTAGACCGCAGTGTCATTGTAGAATTTTTTCAGGTTCAGCCAATACTCGCGCGGCGACGGCTCGTTCGGCTTCTCCGGATACATGTGGTTCTGGTAGTACGACAGATACGCCCGATCGTGCCACGTCGGGATCAGCGCGCCGCAGTGGTGCGTGACGAATTTGATATTCGGACATTTTTCAAAGATGCCGCTCGTCGAGAGATTGATCATCATCCAGCTCGTCTCGACCGGCCAGTTGAATACGAACTCCGCCACCGAATTCGGCCCGTGCCACGGATGGAACAGGATCGGCAGATCCAGCTCGGCCATGCGCTCATAGATCGGAAAATACTTCTCGTCGGCCATCGACTCCTTGCAGTGGTAGGTCGTGACAAGCTGGATGCCGCGCAGGCCCAGCGTGCCGCAGGCGCGGTCGATCTCCTTGAGCGCCGCGTCAATGTCCTGCACCGAGATCGTGGCGACGCCGGCCAGGATGCGGTGCGGGTACTTCTCCACGATCTCCGCCATCTCGTCGTTCGATGAGCGGGCGATGTCCTGCGCCTGCTCCGGCGGCAGCGTGTCGAGCGCCTCGGGGTTGCCGGCCGTCAGGATCTGGCGCACGTCGTCGCCGTACAGGTCAAGGTCGCGGCAGCGCGCATCCATGTCGGCCATCAGCTTGACATTCATGCAGTTCATGTCGCTCCCGGTGAACTTTTTCCAAAGCTCATTTGTGTTCGGCAGCATGGCATGGTTGAAAATATCGATCTTCATTTTGTTTTCAGCCTCCTTTTCATTCCCGCGTTTATTTTAGCACGGATCATACGATCCGGACAAGCGCTTTCTCGTACGCGACGGCACAAAAATCAGCTCCGGGAACTGTGACTTGCGCCGAAGGATACGCTGTGCTATCATAAAGTGCAAAGTGAAAAAGGGGCTGTTTTTATGCGTTCAAACCGAAAGATCGTGATTCTCGGCGCGGGACATGTCGGCTCTCACTGCGCGGCCTCGCTGGCGCTGCAGGCCGTCTGCGATGAGATCGTGCTGGTCGATCCCGATGAGATAAAAGCCAAAAGTCAGGCGATGGATCTGGCGGACGGCGTGCTGTTCTGCCCGGCGTCCGTGCGCATCCGGGCAGGCAGCTATGACGATTGTCATGACGCCGATCTCGTCGTGGTCGCCGCGGGCGTGCCGCGCCTGCCGGGGCAGACCCGGCTGGATGTCATGGGCGGCACGATCGAAGCGCTCAAGGGGCTCTGCCGCGACCTGAAGGCCGCCGCGCCGCAGGGGATCGTGATCACGATCTCCAACCCGGCGGATATTGTGGCCGACTTTGTCCGCAAACACGCCGGGCTGTCCGAGACGCGCTGCTTCGGCACCGGCACCGCGCTCGACACGGCGAGGGCGCGCCGCACCGTCGCCGAGCTGCTCGGCGTCGACCGCAGATCGGTCGGCGTGTACGCGCTCGGCGAGCACGGCGATTCCGCCATGATCCCGTTTTCCTGCATGACCATCGGCGGGCAGCCGTACGTTCCGGGATCGATCGACGAAGCGTATGTGCTCGAGCGCACGCACATGATCGGCATGGACATCATCGAGGGCAAAGGCTCGACGGAGTTCGGCATCGGAAACGTGCTCGCCGACATGGCGCGCGCGGTGCTCTGCGACGAAAAGCGCATCCTGCCCGCCTCGGCGCTGCTGCGCGGCGAGTACGGGCACGAGGGCATCCACATCGGCGTCCCGTGCGTGATCGGAAGATCCGGCGTCGAGCGCGTCGTGGAGCTGCCGCTGTCAGAGTCCGAGCAGGCCGCGTTCGACGCGTCGTGCGCCGTCATTGAGAAGCACATTCGCCTTGCCGGCGAGATCTGACGGGATAGCAAACGATCTGGACGGGTTTCGGCAGACGCGAGCTTGTCATGCTTCAGCCGAGCCAAGCGGTCAGCATCCAGACCAGATACGCGATCAGAGCGAGCGCCAAAACAAGATAGAATACCGTGACGGCGCTGCGCTGCTTTGCCCGGATATCCCGAACGGCCAGCAGCGCCATGACAAATGCCCAGTACGCGACGGCGATGAGCCAGAACCCGCCCCATAACTGCTGAAGCACCAGCGCGGCCAGGACGATGACGTTGACGCTCATCAGCAGCGTCTCCTTCTGGATCGGTTTTCCTTTTTTCATGGCTTTTCCCTCCTTTGCTTCATGATATACCAAACGATACAGTTTTTCAAGAAAGCTGCCGGATCGCGGAGAAGCCTCGGCCATATGCGGCGCCGAACCGCAGCAAAAACCGGCCGCGCGGAAGGCGCGGCCGGTTCTTTGTCTTTTCATGGGTCGAGCAGCATGCGGTCATTGTCGAAGGTCTTATTTTTATGCACCGAATACATGTGGAGCAGATCGTCGAGCGAGGTGCTTTCCCGCTCGGCGCCGGACAGGTCGAACAGGATCTGCCCCTCATCCATCATGATGGTACGGGTGCCGGTGCTGAGCGCGGCGGTCATATTGTGCGTGATCATCAGCGTGGTCAAGTGGTGCTCGGTGACGACCTTGCGCGTGATCTCCATGACCTTCTCGGCGGTGGCAGGGTCGAGCGCGGCGGTGTGCTCGTCGAGCAGCAGGAGCTGCGGCGGAACGATCGTACACATCAGCAGCGTCACGGCCTGCCGCTGGCCGCCGGAGAGCAGGCCGACCTTCGTTTTCATCCGATCCTCCAGCCCCATGCCGAATTCGGCGAGCCGGTCGCGGAACAGGGCGACCTCCTTCTTGCTGGGCGCGAACGAGAGCGGCCCGACCGTTGTGCGCGAGTGCGCGAGCGACAGGTTCTCCTCGATCGTCATGCCCGGCGCTGTGCCCTTCATCGGATCCTGGAACACGCGGCCGATGGTGCGCGAGCGCTTGTGCTCTGGCTCGAACGTGATGTCCTTTCCGCCGAGCGTGATCGTGCCCGCGTCGAGCCAAAACGTGCCGCAGATGGCGTTGAACAGCGTGGATTTGCCCGCGCCGTTGGAGCCGACGACGGTGGCGAACTCGCCCTCGTCCAAGTGCAGGCTGAGCGAGTCGAGCGCGGTGTGCTCAATGGGCGTGCCGCGCTCAAAGACCTTGACGGCGTTTTGGATATCAAGCATTGCGGTTCCCTCCCCGCTTTTGTTTTGCACGGCCGGCGTAGAATTTAAACGCCGGGATTGCGAGCGCCAGCCCGACGATGACCGCCGAAACGAGCTTGAGCATATACGCCGGCAGCGGGCTGTAGCGCGTGGCCAGCGCAATGATGTAGCGGTAGATGATGGAGCCGCACAGCGCCGAGACGAAGCCGACCGCGACGCTGCGGCGGCCGAAGATGGCCTCGCCGATGATAACCGAGGCCAGCCCCACAACCAGGATGCCGGTACTCGAGGATATATCCGCATAGCCCTGATACTGTGCGATCAGGCCGCCCGAGAGCGCGATCAAGCCGTTCGAGATGCAGAACGCGAGGATCTTGCACCCGTCGGTGTTGATGGACGACGCGCGCACCATATCCTCGTTGTCGCCGACGGCTCGGATGCACATGCCGAGGTGGGTCTTGAAGAACACGATCAGCAGCGCCAGGCAGACGATCGCCGCAAGGATGGACAGCGCGGTCATCGCCTGATTCTTCTCGAGAAACGGGACGATCTTGAAGATCGTGTCCGTCCGCACGAGCGACAGGTTCGACGCGCCGCCGAGCACGAACAGGTTGATGGAGTACAGGCCGCTCATCGTAATGATGCCCGAGAGGATCGGATGAATGAGCAGCTTTGTCTGCAGCAGACCCGTGACGGCGCCGGCCGCGAAGCCGGCCGCGATGGCCGCCGGCAGCGCAAGGATCGGATGTCCCGCCGCCGTGACCGCCGCCGAAACGGCCAAGCCGAAGGCAAAACTGCCCTCGGTCGTCAGGTCGGGGATCGAGAGGATGCGGAAGCTGATGTAGATGCCAAGCCCCAGGATGCCATAGAGCAGGCCGAGCTGGAGCGAGCCGAGCAGAAGCGTCATATAATCACCTGATTTATATTTGGAATGGGAGATGCGGTGGGCGGGAATACGTCGGGAGAAACGCGCCGGATGTCGTCGATGATCCTCCGTGATCGGTAAGCTCCTTCGACTCGCTGCGCTCGCTCAGGATGACAGTCCTTGGCGGATGGACTCCAACTCGGTCGGTGCAGCACCGACTGCGATCCATCGATCGCCGGCGGCAAGTGTCAAGGACGCACCTGGGAAAATCGAACGCTGCGGCGGGCAGGAGGTTCCTGCCCGCCGCGGCGGTGGATCGGTTTTACTCGTTGGTGAGGTACTGGATCTCGCCGAACCGGGCAGTGACTTCCTCCGGGATCGTCAGGCCGAGGGCGTTCATGGTGTCCTCGTTGACCGAGACGAAGTTGGCCGGGACGACGATGGCGGGAACCTGTTCGATCGGCGTGCCCTGGAGGATCTGCACCGCGATCGCCGCGGTCTGCTCCCCGATGTAAACGTCGGACATGGCGAGCGTGGCCAGGCAGCCGGACTGCACAGTCGTGGCCGAGCAGCAGTAGGTCGGAACGCCGGCCTCATTGCACAGCTCCGCGACGAGGTCGACCGCAGACTGCACGACGGAGTCGTTCGCAACAAAGACGCAGTCGACGCCCTTGTCAAGCAGCGCCTGCGCGCCCGTCTGCACGTCGGCCGACGATGCGACGGTCACTTCCTCATAGGCGTAGCCGTTTGCAGTGAGGTATTCCTTCGCGCTGTCCATCGTGCTGACGGCGTTGACCTCGCTCGTGCAGTAGAGCAGACCGAAGGTCTCGATCTCCGGCGTGATGGCGAGACCCAGCTCGATGATGTCGCCGGACGGGATGGCGTTGGAGGTACCGGTGGCGTTCATGTCCGGGGTGTCAAGCGAGCTGATGACGCCTGCGGCGACCGGCGCTGCGACGGAGCAGAACACGCACGGGGTCTCAGACTCGAGGCCGACAAAGGCCTGCGTGGCGGGGGTGGCGATGGTGACGACGAGGTCATAGCTGCCGTCCGCAAAGCCCTGGCAGATGGTCGCGAGGTTGGTCGCGTCGCCCTGGGCGTTCTGGTAGTCGATCTCGAGGTTCTCTCCCTCGACATAGCCGGCCTCCGCAAGACCGGAGACGATGCCGTCGTACATGTCGAGGAACGCGCCGTTCTCGATCATCATCACAACGCCGATCTTATACTCGCCGTCGGCAAGGCTGCCAACGATCTGATCAACAGCGTTGGCCGGGTCTTCTGCGGTGTCGCCGTCAGCCGGGTCTTCCGCGGTGTCACCGTCGGCCGGATCCTCGGCGGAGTTGCCGCCGGTCTGGGCGCTGTCATCGGCGGGCGTGGTGTCGGACACGTCGGAATTTGGCTCGTCGGTCGTTGTATCGTCGGAGCCGCCGCAGGCGGCGAGGGCGAACAGCATGGAGAGCGCAAGCAGCAGCGCAAGCAGTTTTTTCATGGTTTTCATGTGATTTCCTCCTGAAAATTATGGATTGAGTTGATGTAACGCGTCAAACGCCTGTTTGAGCATTTCTTCCGTGATGGGATAGGGATTGTGGTCGATGTCGTGCATGTTCAACACCTGCGGGATGATGCGCTCCAGGTCGCTCTGCGCGACCTCGATGTCCTCGAGCCGGGTCGGCAGGCCGACGGAGCGGTTGAAGTCGAGCATGGTCTGGAACATGTCGTTCTGTCCGTCGGCGAGGAGCAGGATCAGGACGCCGAAGCCGACGACCTCGCCGTGCAGGTGGTTTTTCTCGACGGGCAGCTCGGGGAACGAGGTCAGCGCGTAGAAGACCGCGTGCGCGAGCCCCGTGTTGTAGTCGATGATGTGTTCGGTCGTGACCAGGATGGAGACGATGGCGGTGGTCACGATGATGGTCAGGATGACCTGCTCGACCGCCGGGGTGGCAAGACCTTTTTCGTGGTCGCGCATGGCCTCGGCGCCGTAGCGCAGCAGCGGGTCGAGACACATCCGGCTCATCCCGACGCCGAGCGCGTGGTAGTAGCGCAGCTCGTCGCCGCGGGCGGAGACCGTCGCCTCAAAGTACTTGGCATAGGTGTCGCCGAGCCCTGCCCAGAGGTAGCGCTTTGGCGCGGCCGCGATGACGCCGGTCGCGAGGAACGCGTGCTCAGGCGGCTTCGGCAGGAAGCACGGGCTGTCAAAGCTGCCGTCCGGCCGGTAGAGGATCGAGACGGCGGTACAGGCCGCACAGGTCGAGGCGATGGTCGGAAACGTAAAGACCGGCTTGCCGGTTTTGAAGCCGAGGCACTTGCCGGTGTCGAGCGCCTTGCCGCCGCCGATGGCGAAGATCATGTCGGCGCGCTGGACGCTCTCGCTCTCCATCAGCGCCTTGATGTTCTCCTCGCAGCACTCGCCGCCGTACCATCGGAATTCCACGATCTCGATCACGCCGTCCGCGGCGCGGGCGATCTGCTCGCCGATGGCGGCCATGGCCTTCCTGCCGCCGATGCAGACGGCCGTCTTGCCGTAGGGCCGGCAGATCTCGCCGATCTTCTCACAGACGTTCTTGCCGATGGAGTACGACGGAAGAAACAGGGAATAGTTGTTCATGTGTTACACCTCATAATCAAACGATGCGATGCTCAGGACGTACGGGTTATAGCGCGCGCCGATGGCCTTGTGGAGCGGATGGTCAAGGTAGGCCGGCAGCGAATCCGGCCCGGCCAGCTCCAGCTCGATCATCACGTCCATGTTTTGCTCACGCGCGACACAATTGCGCAGGACGCGGAACGCAAGGATATCGTCCGGCAGCGCGGCCTTCAGCGCATCGAATGTCTCGTTGTATTCCCTCTCGGCCGCCGCGTCGAACCGGCCGGGTTCGAGCCGCATCAGCACCAGATGCTTCATGATGATCCTCCTTTTCTGGCAATAAAAAAAGTCCTGTCCTTTCGAAAGGACAAGACTGTAACAATCCTGCGGTACCACCTTTGTTGGTCGAAAACGACCCCCTCAACGAAAATGCCAACACATTTTCTGCCTTTAACGCAGACATACGTTCAGGATACTGAAGCCGAACCGGCTCGTTCGCCCTTCCCTCTGCGGTCCATTTGCCGTATCGCTTCCTGCCGGGTTTCCAGCTTCCCCCTGCTCTCTGTGAGTGCGCTTACGGTTTGATCTCCGCGTCATCGGTTTGATGGATATGAACTTGACTTGACTGCTATTATAGCGGCGAAACAGATATTGTCAAGAGGTTTTTTCAAAAAACTTTATTTGAGCAGATGGGAGAGGCCGACAAACGCCAGCCCAAGCATGCAGAAGCCCGCCATCATCAGGGCGACCGTACACGCGAAGCGGCGCGGCCCCAGGCGATCCAAATTCATGAAGTGGTACGGGTAGGGGCTGGTACGCCCCGGGATCGGGCCGCGAAAGCGCGCGCGCACGAGGATGAACGCGAAGTACGCCGCCGGAGCCAACAGCCACCAGAGCGCGTCCACAGCACGGAGCTTCTTATCCGCGAACGCGATCCAGCCCACAAGCGAGAGCAGCGGCGCCGCGCCGTGCAGAAGCAGGCTGGACAGCCGTCCGGCCGCAAGCGATTCGCCCCGGCGCGCCGCGCCGGGCGCGAGCATCGTCCAGTAGACAAGCCCCGTGACCACGATGCCAAGCGTCATGGCCAGCCGCACGGCAGGCACGTTCAGAGCACGCCAAAGCCCGCCGCCCGGCCAGAACGAGCCGAGCAGCAGCGCGGCCGAGAAAACCGCCGTGACAAGATTGCTCAGATTGGTGTAGTAGAGAAACATCGCCCGCCGGTTCGCCGCGTCCGACGCGCGGCCGTGGAGCACAAGCCCAGCGGCCGCGGCAAGCGCGGTCAGTGCATAGATCAGCCGTTCCGTGCCGTGTCCCTCCGTCAGGCGCGAACAGGTGCAGCCGCCGGCTCGTCGAGCTTCTCCGGGTGCGCGAGCAGGTCGCGCAGCACGGCGATGGTCTTGGAATAGTAATACCCGTCGGCGATGCGCTCATCGAGCGTGATGCCGAGCTTGACCACTTCACGCATTTCGGCGTTGCCGTCCGCGTCAAAGAACGGCGCGAGGTGCTTTCTTCCGATGACGACGAAGACCGAGTTCGTGCCCCAGTCGTTCAGGTGGTGATACGCGGCATTCAGGTCGATCGAGCCGAGGTTGGTCAAAAACAGCGTCGCGTAGTCCGGGTCGGTCTTGACCAAAAAATGCGGCACACGGCCATGGTAGTCGAGCCGGTGCAGGAGAAACACCACGAACCGCAGCACAAACCGCGGCAGCTTCGTCAGTATCTCCATGCCGGCGGTCGAATTGTCGACCATATCGTCGCGGCGGCACTGCCGGATCTCCTCGACGAGCATCCGGTGAAGCTCGTTGAACGTGGTTTCGGGCAAAAATTCGCGGTATGCCAGCGCCTCGTCCCCGTCGTCGGCGAACTGCTTTTTCACGACGAACGCGGCGGAGATCACATTGCGCTGGTACATCCGCCCGCCCTGGACAAAGCGGTTCATCTTCGGCCGCAGCGCGACCGTGCGCACCAGCGCGGCCAGCACCACGTGGAACAGCGTGAGCTCCACGCCGTCCAGCTCCGCGTTTTTCCGCTCCAAATAGGCATAGATCGGCGCCGTCTCGATCGTTTCGCTGATGAACGCCTCATTGTCCGCGCGGTGCGGCATCAGATAGGGCGTAAACGCATGCAGCGGGTCAAGGTCGCGCAGCCAGACGCCGTCTTTCCGGTCGCCGTGCCGTTTCTTAGACACTCCCATGGGTACCATCTCCTTACAGCTTTTCAGTATACGTCAAAAGAGGGGATTTGTCAAAGACGGCAAAAAAACGCGCCGGACAGCGCTTGCTGTCCGGCGCGGCAGCGCCTGGATCACTGGATCTCGATCCGGCGCGCGACCGGGATCTCCGGCGTTTGCTTCGGCAGGTTCAGCTCCAGCACGCCGTCGTGGAAGGCCGCGGTGATATCGCCCTCGCGGATGCCGGAGACGTTGAAGCTGCGGGAGAACGAGCCGTAGCGGCGCTCGCGGCAGACGTAGTTGTCCTTCTTGTTCTCGATGCTCTCCTCGTGCTTGGCCGTGATGGTCAGAACGCCTTCGGACAGGTCAAGGCCAATGTCCTCTTTCTTGAAGCCGGGCAGGTCGGCCTCGAGCACATAGTGGTCGCCCTCGTCGCGGATGTCGGTGCGGAAGGTGGCGTCGGCAGTCACCGGGGTGAACAGATCGCGCTCAAACTCATCAAACAGACGGAACAGATTGCCCGCATTGCGATTGGAAGGGATCATACCAAACATAAGTCATTACTCCTTTTCAGAACCTCTTTGGTTCCCCTTTGATTTGTCTTTAGTATACGGCAGGAATATGAACAAATATTCGTTATTTTATGTCCAAATTGTTAATTTTAGCACTCTCTTTTATGGAGTGCTAAAATTTATTTGCCTTTCGTGCTGTCGGTCGAAAAAGGGATCATCGGCGCGATCTCCGGCTGATCCTCGGACGCGGCGGTGAGGACGTACTGCTCCTCGCATTGACGCTGCGCCCGAATCAGAAGCCCGATCGCCTGCTCGCTGGCGCGCACCATGGTCAGATACATCTGCTTGTAATCCACTTCACTGTCAGACATTTATGAAACCCCTCTTTGTGAACATATTTTAGACGTGTTTTGCATCTAACCTTCACAGCGTAGCACGTTTTTCCGATAGTATGAAAAAATAGATGCAAAACATGTCGAATTTGGGGCGATAATATGGCTGAAAAAAGTCTTTCCATCCGCATAGACGACAAATTGCTGAACAAGCTCCACGTCGTTGCAGACTATGAGGGATGTTCGGCCAACAGTCAGATCTTGATTCTCATCCGCGACTGCGTGGAGCGCTATGAGGCCGCGCACGGGAAAATCGAACAGAGAGAATGATCGTCTGCCGCGGCAAAGCCCAGGGAGCGAAGCCGCAGGTCGCGCACATAAAAAAGGCCGCCCATCGGGCGGCCTTTTGCGCCTGTCGAAAAAGGCTTGGCCTTTCTTAGCTGCGGCGGCGAAGCTCTACGAGGTGGTTCGACAAGCGGAAGGAAAGCGCGCGCCGCTTGAGCGGCGCGCGTTTTCCTTTTACGATCGCTCAGAACTTACCGTTCTGATTCTGCCAGGCGGACTCCTCGGCGATGGTTTCCATCACATCAGATCGTGCTTTTTGCACGCGTTTGATCCTGGCACAAAGGCTTGCTTTTTCGGGGACTGCCCGATTTTTCCTGTATGGGACGCGGCCGCCGGGGGCTGGAACAGGAGTTCAGATCCGCGCTCTGCTCCGGCAAGACGCGATCACAGCGCCCGGCCGGTCTGGCGAGCCTGCGCGAGCAGCGTGTCGCTCAGCGGGCCGGACGAGACGAGAACGGGCAGCCGTTCAAAGCCCCAGCCGTCGAACGGCTCGAGCAGCGCGTCGTAATTGGCGCGGTAGCGCGGATTGTCCGGCGCGCCCTGCGCGAAAACGCCGAGCAGCTTGATGCCCGCCGGGACGCGGCAGCCCGACATGACCTCGCGGTTCAGGCAGAAATGGCGGTTCATGAATTCCCACGCCTCGCCCTGTGGATAGCCCATGTAGACGCCTGCGCCGACAACGAGCGCCCCGGCCTGCCGTAGCGCCTCAAAATACGGGGTCAGCACGTCGGTTTGGACGCACATCCGGTCGCTGTCGTTTTTGCAGGCGTGGCAGCCGGTGCAGCCGTGCAGATCGCCCTTTGCGATCTCAAACAGGATGGTTTCGTGGCCTGCGTCGGCCGCGCCGCGCAGCACCTCCCGTACCAGCTTGCCGGAGGTGCTGTCCGGCCGCGCGCTGCATGTCACTCCGATCACTCTCATGATTTTCGCCCCCTTCTCAAAAAAGAGCCGGCAGGAAAGGGGCTTGCACCTTTCCTGCCGGCTGACTATGCAATTCGTATAGCAACGATCCACCTGCGGCGCAACCAGAACTTTTCACAAAAATCAGAGAGAAATTTTGTGCAGTACCACGAGGCGCTGCTCAGCCCTTCGACGGCAGCGCGACCTCACACGGGCAGCCCTGGATACGGTCGCCGAACATATTCTCGGCCCAGAGCATGATCTGCACGATGTGCTCGCCCAGCTCGTTGATGTATTTACCGGTGACGCAGGCCTTGCCGACGACGATATCGCCCTCGGACGGGTGCAGATTGAGATCGAGTCCCTCGTAGCCCGGCACCTTGTTGAAGTGCTCCTTACACAGGTCGATGACGTCAAGCTCCTTGAAGAACGGGAAGAAGCGCCACTCGTACTTGGTGATGCGACCCTTGTAGCCCATCCAGTTGGTGACGGTGCGGTAGATGACGTCGGCGGCGTTGTTGTTGTACATCACCATGCGCGAGCCGGGGATGTTGCGGCCGGAGTAGTGCAGCGCCGTCTCATCCAGGAACGAGCCGAAGCGGTCGCGATAGTAGACGGCCTTCATGCCGTCGAGGTCGCGCAGCTCGTCGCGGGTGAACAGCGAGCGGGTACCCATGTTCTGCCAGGCGATGATGTGCATAAAGGTGATCGGGCCGTCGGACGCGGTCTCGGGCAGGAAGGTGCCGACCTCGACGTCCTCCCAGAACGGGGTGTTGTCGCCGGCGATGACCTCCTTGTCCCAGATCTCGAACATCTTCTGATACTCGGCGTCGGTGTTGACGTGCTGCTCCGGGAAGTAGGTCGTCCACTCGGAGAGGTTCTCAGAGCGGTTCTGACGCTCGGAGGCCGGAACGTCGTCTTTGTATTTTCTCCAGCAGTCACGGGTATTCGTGAAGGCGTGATAGACCAGCTCGCCCTTTTCATTGTAGCCGTCGCACTCGCCGCCCATGAACATCATGCGGACGTCGCTGCCGGGCTGGGTCATGTCCTTCATATGGTGCTGAATGTTCTTCGGCGCGAGCTGCGTATCGCCATAGAGATTCTGATACATCCGGACGACGGTGCCGTCGTTGGTATAGTACCAGAGGTCGCCGGTATTTTTGTCGAAGCCCTGCGGCGAGCCGGTCGCCATGATCATGCCGGGCATGGCCGGACAGGTCGGATGGCCATGGGCGCGCGCGAACTCGGGGTCGGTGTAGAGCGGGTCATACGGGTTGAAGAGCTTGTTGCGCTCAATGATCTGCGCCTCTGTGACCGGGCGCGGCGCAGTCGGATCCATGCCGGGGAACATGGCAGGGATGGGCTTCTCGCCGCGCGCCTGCGCGAAGCGCTCCTCCACGGCAGCTTTCTCAAAATCATAGTACTCACCGGGCTGGAAGGTCAAAAATTTATCGCTCATGCAAAAGTCTCCTTTCAGTTTTGTACCTATTGTTTAGTATACAACGGGCTAAGAAAAAATCCAAGTTGCGATTTTCACAGAAACCCGCCCCGAAAACTGTGCAAAATGAGTTTTAAAAATTTTCCATTTCCATGCCGTCTCCCGCGGCGCGCATCTCGCAGCTTGCAAATCGCAGACCCATATGATATCATATTTTTTAGAATTATTTCCCGTTGTCCCTGCTTCCGATCCGGAATTGTTCGAGGGAGGAGTCGTTTCTGTGGATATGAAGCAGCTTCGCATCTTTTCTCTGCTTGCGGAACATCTGAGCTTTTCCGACGTCGGCGGGATCTTCAATCTGTCGCAGTCCGCCGTCAGCAAGCAGATCTCTCTGCTGGAGACGGAGCTGGGCGAAAAGCTCTTTGAGCGCAGTACGCGGAAGGTCTCCCTGAGCGAATTCGGGCATCTCCTCCTCCCCTATGCGCAGCAGATCATCGAGCTGGCGGAGGAGATCACGGCCGTCGCCGAAAATCACAGACAGCAGCAGTCATTTGACATGTTCTATCTCTACACGGACACGACGCTGCTGAACGGCGCGCCCTGCATGGGCTTTCCGCAGATCATCCTCCGCGCCGTGCTGCGGTTCCGTGAGCAGTTCAATTACAACATCTCAAATCATATCTTTCCTGAATTTGACTGGCTCACCACCGTCAGGTTCCGGATGTTCGACGTTGCGCTGCTCCGTCAGCCCATCTCAGAGGCCTTTGAGGAGCGCTTCGGCAACCTCGGGATGCGGATCGTCCACACCGTACCGCAGTATCTCGTGATACACGACACCGACCGAACCTACCGCAGTTGGGAGGAGGCGATCGCCTCGGTGAGGAGCCTGCTGCAGGACAATTCCATTTCCCGGAACCAAACGCTGGCCAGCTTTCTTTCAAAGACCGGCTCGACCGCGCGGATCACCGACTGCGACCACTGGAACAACCTTTTTATCCGGCTCATGTCCAGTCAGGCCGCCACCATCGTCCAGGAAAACACGCTGGAGTATTTCAACGGAATGGCCGTTCAGACCTTCCGGCTCGACGGCCTGGAGCTGGAGGACTGCATCTGCGCCTATTTTCGGAAGAGCGGCAGCAAGGCGGGCGTGTCCGAGCTGATCGACGCGCTGCAAGACGAGTTTGCCTCCTCCGCGTCTCCGCAGGCCTTGAATGCATGACCAAACACGATCCCCGATGCGGACGCTTGGACGCGCCGCATCGGGGATCGTTTTTTGCCGGCCTGAAATCAGGCAACGGGCTGTCCGCCGCTCTCCTGCACCGCCGCCGGCTCGTTGGCGTGCGCTGCATTCTTTTTGCGCTTTTTCTGCTTGTAGGAGCTTGCTCCGCCGCGCAGCCGCGGGTCGAGCAGGTCGCGCATACCGTCGCTGAACATGGCGGAGGCAAACACGACCAGCGCGATCGCGATGCCGGGAACCAGCGCCAGCCACGGCGCAATGTACATGTTCGAGCGACCCGCGCTCGTCAGGACTGCGCCCCAGTCCGGCGTATTCGCCGCGACGCCATAGCCCAGAAAGCTCAGCGAGGCCTCGTTCATGATCGTGCCGCCGATGCCGGCCGCCAGCGACATCAGAACCATCGGCATGGTATTCGGGATCACGTGCCGGATCATATTCCAGCGCTTGCTTGCGCCCATCATGGTACCCATGTTGACATAGTCCATATCCTTGACCTGAAACGCCGCGCTGCGGATCAAGCGCGTCCCAGTGATGCCCGCCGGTACGGACAGGACGAAGATGAGCTGCGGGATGCCGTTGCCCAGCATCGACATCAGGATCAGGGTGATGAGCAGGCTCGGGATGCTCGTCCACGCGTCGACGATACGCTGGACGATCAGGTCGTACCAGCCGCCGATGACCGCGCTGCTGACGCCGATCAAAACGGAGAGCGCTGTGGAAATGATCGTGCAGCTCACCGCGATGATGACGCTGGTGCGCGCGCCGTAGATCATATAGCTGAGCATATCGCGGCCGAGCGGATCCGTCCCCAGCGGATGTGCCAGCGAGGGCGGCTGCAGCCGTGCGCCCAGATTGCTCGGCAGGATGCCGCCGACCATCTTCGTCGGCGCGATCACGTCGGCAAAGATGGCGCAGAGCACCATCAGGAGCAGAATGGTCAGGCCGATCCCGGCCAGCGGCTTCGTTTTGTAGAGCTTCCCGACAAAGGCGAAGAATGCATTCTTCTGCTTGTTTGGCTTGGAAGAAGATTTTGATTTCATGACAGGTTCCTCCTCACTCCAGCTTGACGCGCGGGTCGACCATCTTGTACGACAGGTCGACGATCAGCGTGATCACCATGCCGATGGCCGCCATCACCAGGACGCACCCCTGCACGACCGGGTAATCATGCAGCGAGAGCGATGTGGTGAGCTGCGTACCGATGCCCGGAATGCTGAACAGCATCTCCAGGATGACCGAGCCGCCCAGCAGGCCGCTGATGGAGCCGCCGATCATGGTGATGACTGGGATCATGGTGTTGCGGAACGCATGGATGAACAGGATCGCGCGCTGCTTGAGACCCTTTGACCAGGCGGTGCGGATGTAATCCTGGCGCAGCACCTCAAGCGTCAGCGTGCGCACATTCCGCAGCGTGCCGCCGGCGTTGGCGACGCCGCCGATGAGCGCGGGCGGGAGGAACATTCTCAGATTCTGAACCGGGGACTGGAAGAAAGACACATACTGCGTCGGCGGCGCATATTTCCACCAGACCGCCGGATAGACCAGCACCAGCGTTGCGATCCAGAACACCGGCAGGCTCATCATAACGATCGAAATGACCCGGATCATATTATCGGTGATGGTATCCTGGCAGGCCGCGCACAGCAGGCCGAGCGGAATGGAGATCAGCACGCTGATGATCAGGATCAGAAGCGCCAGCTCCAGCGTGATCGGAAGCTGCGTCGCAATGATGCCGGTGACTGATTTCGCCTGGAAAATCGACGTTCCCAGATCGCCGTGCAGCAGATCGCCAAACCAGTTGAAGAACTGGGTCAGAAACGGCTTGTCCAGTCCCAGCATGGCCTCGACCGCCTCCCGATCCACCTCGGTGCCGCCGGCGGAGATCTTTTCCACAATGATATCGACCGCCGAACCTGGCACCATCCGCATCAGCGAGAAGACGATAAAGCAGACCAGGAACAGCGTCGGTATCAGCAAGAGGACGCGCTTGAGCGCATATTTTGCCATCTATGTTGCCTCCTTCCTTTCAGCCCGCGACCCGGTGGCAAGCGACAAGGTGCCGGTTCCCTACGTCGACATATTCCGGTTCCTCTTCCCGGCATCTCTGATCCGCGTATTTGCAGCGCGTGCAGAAATTGCAGCCTTTCGGCGGATCGATCGGACTGGGTACCTCGCCCTCGAGCATGATGCGTACCCGCTGCCGGTCGATCGCGGGGTTCGGGATGGCCACCGCGGAGATCAGCGCCTGTGTATATGGATGCAGCGGATTGGCGTAAAGCTCGGCGGAGCTGGTCAGCTCGACGATCTTGCCGAGGTACATCACGGCGACCTGGTTCGAGATGTGTCGAACCACCGACAGATCATGGCCGATGAAAATATAAGAAAGATTCAGCTCCTGCTGAATGCGGATCATCAGATTGACGATCTGCGCCTGGATCGACACGTCCAGCGCGGAGACGATCTCGTCGCAGATCAGAAACTCCGGCCGCAGCGCAAGCGCGCGGGCGATGGAAACTCGCTGACGCTGGCCGCCTGAGAACTCGTGCGGATAGCGGTCGGCAAACTTGGGGTTCAAGCCCACCTGTTCGAGCATCTGGCCAACCAGATCACGTTCTTCCTCCCGACCCTTGACCATCTTCTGGATCCGGACGCCCTCCAGGATGCTGGCGCTGATCTTCATGCGCGGATCCAGCGAGGAAAACGGGTTCTGCGTGATCATTTGGATCCGGCGATGGATCTGCCGGAGCTGCGCGGGCGTCTGTTCGGTCAGCTCTATGCCGTCGAACAGGATCGAACCGGCCGTCGCCTTGCAGTTTCCCATGATGGTATTGCCGATCGTGGATTTTCCGGAGCCGGATTCGCCCACGATCCCCAGCGTCTGTCCCTTTTTGATCTGGAACGAGACGCCGTCGACCGCGAGGACATCCGCGACATGCTTTTTCAGCAGCCCCTTGGTCACCGGAAAATACATCTTCATGTCGGTCACGCGGAGGATCTCATCGCTGACATGATCCGGGACGCCCTCCTGCGCCCGGATGCGCTCGTCGACGATCCTGGTATTCTCCTGCGATATTTTCAGCTCGACCTGCTCGCCGTTCAGTTTTTTCTCAATCATGCAGCAACGCCTCCCGCTCATCGGCTGTTTCGTCCTGGTGGAAACAGGCGCACTTATGCGTTTCGCTGACCTGCCGCAGCTCCGGGCGGCGGTTCCAGCACTCCTCCGTGGCATAGCCGCAGCGCGCGGCAAACGCGCACGAATCCGGAGCGACCGTCGACATATCCGGCGGCTCGCCCTCGATGGTCTGCAGGCCGTAGCTCACCGGCTTGTCCAGCCGCGGCACGGCGCGGAGCAGCCCCAGCGTATACGGGTGGCGCGCATCCTCGAACACCTCGTCCGTGGTGCCGCATTCGACGATCTTCCCGCCGTACATGATCTGCACGGTATCCGCATACCGGGCGACGATGCCGAGGTTATGGGTGATCAGGATCAGCGCGGTCTTGTACGCATGGCGAAGCTCATTGAGCTGTTCAAGCACCTGCGCCTGAACCGTCACGTCCAGCGCAGTCGTTGGTTCGTCAGCGATCAACACCTCCGGATTGCAGCTCATCGCGATCGCGATCATCACGCGCTGCTGCATGCCGCCGGAAAACTCAAACGGATACTGCTTTGCTCTCTGCTCGGGATTCGGGATCTTCACCAGGCCGAGCAGGCGGACAGCCTCCTTCTCCGCCTCCTTTTTCGACAGGCCGCGGTGAACCCGCAGCGTCTCCGTGATCTGTTTTCCGACGGTGATCACAGGATTCAGCGCGGTGGACGGCTCCTGAAAAATCATGGAGATCTTTGTGCCGCGCAGCTCCCGGAGCTGCGCCTCGGCCATTTCCACGATGTCCTCTCCATTCAGCAGGACTTTTCCGCCTACGATCTCCCCCGGCGGGTTGGGAACGAGCCGCAGCAGAGACAGCGCGCTGACGCTTTTTCCGGAGCCGCTCTCGCCGATGATCGCGACGCATTCGCCGCGATGGACGTCATAGGATATATCGTCGACGGCGCGCAGCTCCGCACCGTCATTGAAAAAGCTCGTCCTAAGGTGCTGAACCGACAACACTACCTCGCTCAATGATTGACACCTCCAGTCTCACTTGCTCTTTGTTGAAGCAGCGCGTGCGGCCGGCGCTGTTTGAAGCGCCAGCCGCACACGCAATCAGTTGGGATTATTCTGTTGCTTTTCCTGCTCCGGTCAGCTCACGGCCGCTCACTGCGCGCCGTTGACATTCCAGATGCGGGGCAGGATCGTGGTGCACGCATATGCATCGTAGAAGTTATAGCCATTCCAGCCGCCGACGTTCGCGCTGGTATAGGTGTTGATGTGCAGATACGGCGAAACGATGACGGAATAGTGCTGATCGATGTAATATTGATCCAGGGCAAGCGCGGCCGCCGCCTGGCCATCCACGGTCTGCTGCGCTCTCAGCTCGGCGACCAGCTCGTCGAGCCGAGCCTCCTCGCCCATGACATAGTTGGAGTTGGCAGAGTCGACCTTGGACAGACCATTGGACAGGCCGTTGGTACCCAGATCCACGGTCGCGCAGCAGTTATTGTTCGGATCATTCCACTTTGCCTGGCGCTCGCTCGGCTCGGACTGCGGATCCAGATTCATGGTGATGCCGACCTGCGCCAAATACTCCTGCGCCATCAGGTAGACGTTGGAATCCATGTTGGGGTCATAGACCAGCGTGAACTCGAAGCCGTCGCCATAGCCGGCCTCCTCCAGCAGATCCTTGGCAAGCTCGGGGTCGTAGGTAGTATACGAAGCCCACAGCTCCTCATCCGACCAGTCGACGTCCCAGCCGGAGGCCGCGCCGAAATAGCCGCAGATCTCCATCGTGTCATACCCATAGAGCTGATAGGTGATGGACTCCAGATCGATCGCATACTGCATGGCCTGGCGCACCCGGATGTCGGTCAGCGGCTCGATCGTCTGCTTCATGCCGATGGAATAGGTGTTGGAGTTTTTCTTCCAGACCGAATACTCGGAAGCATCCAGCGCGGACGCGATCTGAGCTGCCTCGGAGTCGGAGAACACGTCGCCGTTATTGGCGCCGACGATATCCAGCTCACCGGCGATGAAGTTGCTCAGGATCGTGGCGGTATCGTTGATGAGCACCAGTGTCACGCTGTCGAGATAGGGCAGGCGGTTCTCCGGATAGCGCTCGTCATAGTCGTAGTACTTTTCGTTCTTCACAAAGGTGATGTACTGGCCCTCCACGCAGTCGGAAATGATGAACGGGCCGGTGCCGCAGGCATAATGCCAGTCCGCGATCTGATCCTCGGTCAGATCGCCGTACTCGGGGCCGACGATATGCACCAGGAAGCCGTTGGTGATAAACGACGCCTGTTTCACTTCGGAAATATCGTTGAAGTTGAAGATAACAGTGTAATCGCCGTCGGTCTCAATGGAATCGACCATCGAGAACAGACCGCGCCAGTCGACCATGCTTTCCACCGGCTGGTCGAAGCCGCTGCCGGTGCCGAGCAGGCGGTCATACGACCACTTGACGTCATTCGCGACCAGGTTTCTGCCGCCGTAGTAGTCGTACTGCGGGTCAAGCTCCTGGAAGTACACATCCTCGCGCAGATGGACGATGAACTGCTTGTTCTCCTCGTCGATCTCCCAGGTGTCGGCGAGCTGGCCGGCGCGCTCTTTCGCCGTTTCCACGCGGTACTGCGTCTCCGTATTGGCCCAGTCGAGGCCGAACAGACCCTCATACCACAGGGTATACGTCGCAAAGTCGGGCGCTTCCTGTGAATAGAACGACATCAACTGGGGGAAATAGACCGTCAGGCTGCCGCCGTAGACCGGCTCGCCGGACGAGCTGCCCGCCGCGCTCCCGCTCTCGTTCGGAGACGCAGCGCCGCCATTGCCGCCGGCGCCGGGATCGGCCGCGCCGCTATCCGCCGGCGTGTCCGTGTCCGCCGGGTCGGCGCTTCCTCCGCAAGCGGCCAGACCAAGGATCAAAGTCAATGCAAGCAGCAAGGCAATCAGTTTTTTCATCGGTGTTTTCCTTCCTTTCTTTTTGTGGTTGCTCGCAAAATCCCGTGAGTTTGCAATGCCCTCCTTTTCCCACACGTGAGCCACGTGTCCGCGTGTACGATCTCTCTGGAAGTTTGTTGTGAAAATAGTCAAAAAACGCACTCGTCCAAGCGCTTTCTATGTGTAAAACGTTATGGCACCCATACTCCCAAATCAAGACAAACTATCTTTTATTCCATAATCGAATAAATTGCGTGCCGCGCGCCGCCGCTCGTCCGGCGCGCCCAAATAGGCCGTTCGCCGGCAGGTCTTTTGCGGAAAATGTATTGACAGAGTCGCCAAATTCGTCTTATAATCCAAAGCAAGTTGTTGTGCAAATGGCCGCATCTCGTCCCGTTGTGGCGCCGCAGCCGCAGAAGCTCTGTCTGCGGTTCGTTGTTTTGCGCTTTCTCTTGAATTTATGAGCAGGAATCATGAATGGAAAAATCAGAGAGGAGCAGCTTCCATGAAGAATCAATATCCCAGCCTCACCGCGCCGGCCTATATCCGCGGCCATGTATTCAAAACGCGCCTGATCTACCCCGTCGCGCAGCCGCACTTCATCCAGGCGAGCGAGGACTATCCGGCCGGCCAGACCATCAGCTATTATGAGAACCGTGCCCGCGGAAAGGGCGCGGCGCTCATTCTGCTGCACGACCTGACTGACATGAACCAGCGCGATCAGCCGCTCGACTGCGGCCACTTCAGCCGGTATAACATAGACGATAAGGGCGCGCAGAACGGCATCGCCCACTTTTTGGGTCACATGCATATGCATGGCACCTTTGTGACCCCCGAGATCAACATGGGCCGCCGGATGAACCTGTGCTGCAACGACCCCGCCTGGGGCGTCCCGCCCGCGCCCCATATCCCGCAGGCGGCCTACGGCCCGGAGGATCTGGTCGACAAAGAGGGCAATCCCATCCCCCTGACGCTCGACTTCGCCGCGACCACGCAGATGGGCTTCGACGGCGGCTCGCAGTATGAGGAAGGCTCGGAGAGCGCGAAAAAGAACGCCATGCCCGGCGGCCAGCAGCGCTATATGACGGAAGAGCTGATGGACGAGCTGATCGCAGAAACGATCAAGCACGCAAAGCAGTGGAAAGACCTGGGAGCCGACGGCGGTTATATCGACTTTGCCAATTTCCCGGTCGGCCAGTTTCTGCGCGCCGCCTATAACCACCGCACCGATGCGTACGGCGGCTCGCTGGAGAACCGGATGCGGTTTCCGCTGCGCTTTCTCCGCGAGCTGCGCGCGGCGCTCGGCGATCATTTCATGCTCATCATCAACAGCCCGAACGTCGCGGCCAAGGAGGGCGATGACGGTATCACGCTCGACGAGCTGGCCGTCTTTGTCAAAGCGGCGGAGCCGTACGCCGATCTGCTGCAGCTTCGCGTCAGCAAGCCGGATCATGTGCCGGATGACGAGTGCGTCTGCGCACAGGCCAGCGCCTACCTGAAGTCGCAGGGCGTCAAGATGCCCATCGCGATCAAGACCTACTTCAAGACCCTCGCGCAGATGGACGCCGTCCTCGCCGAAGGCAAGGCGGACTTCATCGCCCCCGGCCATATGTTCATCTGCAACGAGAACCTCGGCGAGCTGATCCAGCAGGGCCGCGGCGAGGACGCGAACCCGTGTATCGAGTGCCAC
>CAZJBT010000011.1:0-23589 GCA_964544345.1 uncultured Oscillospiraceae bacterium | reverse complement strand
CTCATTAGACCCGACTGCAATACTATTTTCAACAAATATTTCGTGATCCGGACGAAGAAAATGCACATCTGCAAGAATTACAAAAAAGTACACTTTTCTGAACACATTTGAACACTTTCTGAAAAAACGCCCGAAGCCACTACAATTGAAATCCCCAAACAGTTGTGCTGTTACATGTCGTCGCGGATGCCATATCGTCCGCGACGACATTTTTTGCAGAAATGTCATCACTCACTCATTCTGTTGCTCCATCTCCGCGCCAAGTGCAGCCGCCTTGGCGGTCTCGCTAGGGCATTTTTTCGGAGAATGATGAAAAATGATACGCTGCTGCCGGTTGACCAAACGGCGGAAGCGTATTATAATATGCGAGAAGTTAGCCGGAACTAACGGTAGGCGGATACAATTTTTTTAAAATGGATGTTAGAATACGCTAACTTGCGTGAGGAACAAACGCCGCATCCGGACTGTATGGGAGATGCGGCGTCTCACATTGATATTGATAAGGAGTTGGAGAAAGAATATGGCAATCGTGGAATTTCAGAATGTCACCCGCGTCTATACGAGCGGAGACCACGAGCTGAGAGCGCTTGACGGCGTGAGCTTTACACTGGAAGAGGGGAAATTTGTAGTGATCCTTGGCCCAAGCGGCGCGGGAAAGAGCACCCTGCTCAATCTGCTCGGCGGCCTGGACAGCCCCACCAGCGGCGCCATTCGAGTGGACGGCAAGGATATTTCCGCTCTCACGAACAACGAGCTTGCCGATTACCGCGCTTCCACAGTCGGTTTCGTCTTTCAGTTTTATAATCTGATCCCGACGCTGACCGTCTACGAGAACGTGGCGCTTGTCAAGGAGATCGCAAAGAACGCTGCAGATCCGCGCAAGATGATCGATGAGGTGGGTCTGACCGACCATTTGAACAATTTCCCCTCTGAGCTTTCCGGCGGTGAACAGCAGCGTGTGTCGATCGCCCGCGCGCTCGCCAAAAATCCGAAGATCCTGCTCTGCGACGAGCCGACCGGTGCGCTGGACTCTGAAACAGGCGTGCTGGTGCTGAAGCTCCTGCTCTCTATGGCGAAAAACTATGGCAAGACGATCGTGATCGTCACCCACAACCAGAGCATCGCGAAGATGGCAGACTTTGTGATCCGGGTCAGGAATGGAAAGATCAAGTCCTGCGAGGAACAGCGATCGCCGATGAGCGCGGATGAAGTGGAGTGGTAACGTATGCTGATCAGGAAACTGTTCCGGACTGCGTGGAGTTATAAATCGCAGTTTTTCTCCATGATTCTGATGGTTGCGATCGGCGTCGGCATTTTCCTCGGGTTCCACATCGAGTGGAAGAGCATCGAAGCCGACACCACCGCGTTTTTTGAAGCGACAAACTATGCCGACTACCGCCTCTATGCGGAGAACGGCTTTTCAGAAGACGAGCTTGCGCGTATCGCGGAGATTGACGGCGTTGACGCCGCGACCAGATACCTGTCCGTCAACGTCGGCGTTAAGGGAACGAAAAAAAACGTGTCCCTCAATGTTTCCGAAAACTATACGGTCTCTACCATGCTGATCATGGAAGGGGAAAAATACAGCGCCGATTCAGACGGTGTCTGGCTCTCCGACCAGTTTGCCGCGGCGAATGACATTGCGCTCGGCGATACGATCACGCTGGTCTATCAGGGAACTGAGATCAGCGGCGAGGTCGTCGGCCTGGTCAAAAGCGGCGAGCAGATGATCTGTGTCGCCGATGAGAACCAGCTTATGCCTGATTTTGAGTCCTTTGGATTTGCCTATCTCTCCCCGAAAAAGCTGGAGCAGGATCTCGGCTTTGCCTTTTATCCACAGATCAACGTGAGATCGGGGTTGGAAAAGGCCGAGCTGGAGGAGGCGGTCAAGGACATGCTCGGTACGACGATCCTTGTCACCTCCAAGGACGAGCATGTCGCCTATGCCGGCGCGCAGAGCGAGATCGAGGAAGGAAAAACGATGGGCTCCATTCTACCGGTGCTATTTCTTGCGATCGCGATCCTCACCATGGTCACGACCATGCACCGCATCGCCGCGCATGAGAAGGTGCAGATCGGCACGCTGAAGGCGCTCGGCTTCCGCGACCGCCGGATCCTCCGCCACTACACATCCTATGGCTTCTGGATCGGTCTGGTTGGAACGGTGCTCGGCGTGGCGCTTGGCTATGGCATCGCCGCCATCATCATCAGCCCTGACGGCATGATGGGAACCTACTTCGATCTGCCGGACTGGCCGCTCGTGCTGCCGTCGTTCTGCATTCCGATTCTGCTTTTGACGGTTGTGCTGCTGACGCTCATCAGCTATCTGTCGGTAAAACGGATCTTGCAGGGAACTGCGGCCGAGGCGCTGCGGCCCTACACGCCGAAGACGATGAAAAAGAGCGTGCTGGAAAAGCTGTCGTTCTGGGAAAGGCTGCCGTTTGGCACGAAGTGGAACGTGCGCGACGTGCTCCGCCATAAATCCCGCTCGGCAATGACGCTGATCGGCGTGGTCGGCTGCATGCTGCTGCTCGTCGGCGGCCTCGGCATGAAGGACACGATGGATCGTTTTATGGTTCTGATGGACGAGGAAATGAACAACTATGCCACCAAAATCAATCTGTCCGAGACGGCAGACGATGGCGAGAGCCGGGCACTGGCTGAGCGGGTGAACGGCGATTGGCAGGCCTCGCTCGGCATCAGCTATGGGGGAAGAACGATTTCCCTGGACATCTATCAGGCGGAAAACCAGAAGATCCGCTTCCTGAATGAGGAGAACGAGCGGATGGAGCTGACTGACGATGGCGTCTATCTCTGCTTGCGGCTGAAGGACACGGCGGCGATTGGAGATACGATCGAATTCTCACCCTATGGCAGCGAGGAAACCTACCAGGCGAGGGTGGTGGGCTATGTGCGTTCTCTGATGAGCGAGTGCATCGTCATGACTGCGGCGTATGCCGACGCTGTCGGGGTAGAATACCACATCGGCGCCATCTACACCGACGAGATTTCTGATAACATAGACGACGCCGCGCTGATCTCCGGAAAGCAGGACAAGGCAACGCTGATGGATACTTACGATACCTTCATGGAGATCATGAATCTGATGGTGCTGGTTCTTGTTCTGGCGGCGGTCATTCTGGGGACTGTGGTGCTCTATAACCTCGGCGTGATGAGTTATGTGGAACGCTGTCGGGAGCTTGCCACGCTCAAGGTGCTCGGCTTCCGCGACCGGCATATTGGGCGGATGCTCATCAGCCAGAATGTCTGGCTGACCGTCATCGGCGTGCTGATCGGGCTTCCGGCCGGCGTGGGCGTGCTGCATGTGCTGATCGTCTCGCTTGCGAGCGAGTACGAGCTGAGCCTGACGCTGGGCGCGCTGACGTATTCCGTGAGCATCCTGCTGACCTTTGGCGTGTCGCTGGCGGTGGGCTGGATGGTCGCGAGAAAGAACCGGAAAATCGATATGGTCGAAGCGCTTAAGGGCGCGGAATAGGAGACGAAAGCGCCCCGAAGACCTGTGTCTTCGGGGCGCTTATTTTTATGCTTCCGGCCGGTTGTAGATGGCGGCGACCTGACGGCGGCGGCGGAAGATGGTCAGCCAGCAGAAGGCCGAGGTGCATACGCCGCACACGGTCAGGCAGACACGCGCGCTCAGTACCTCGCCCAGCGCACCGATGAGCAGGCTGACCACTGCGGCCGCGGCCGACCAGAGCATTGTATCGAACGCGTTGAGCCGGGCACGCAGCTCGTCAGGAATGTGGCGCTGAACCGCTGCCTGCCTCATTGCAGCGCTGTTGATGCCGAGAAAGCCGCAGACGGCGCGGTTGACCAGCATCGCGGGATACGGCAGCCAGAGCAGGCAGGCGTCCATCGCCTCATAACACTGGTAGACGCCGAAGGCAAAGGCGTAGCGCCGCTTCTCCGGAATGGGGACGAAGTAGTGCAGCAGCCCGCCGAGCGAGCGGCCGAGAAACTCCGCCACGGAGAAAAAGGAGTACATGGCGGCGGTAAAGCCCGGCGCGGTGCGGAAAAAGGCGATGAGGATCGGGGATATGCCGCCGCCCACGCCGTTGGTGACGGCCATGTAAGCATAGATGTTGAGAAGCCCCTTGTCGCCCTTGAGATAGGCTGCTGCATCAGCGAGATCCTGCCGCCAGCGGGAGAAGGAAAACCGTTCGCCCCGGCGGACATGGCGTTCCGTGATGCGGATGCGGCTCTCAATGAGCGCCGCGGCCAGCGAAAGTCCGCCCTGCAGCAGCAGGATCCGCGCAGTGCCGATGGTTTCGAGCAGCAGCGCCGCGAGCGGCGCCATCACGACCTGCATCACGGGGTAGACCATCGACGAGACGGTGTAGCCCTTTTCCTCGAGACCGGGTTCGATCAGGCCGGGGTAGATGCTGTTGTAGGCGAGCTGGTCGAACGCATTGAGGCTTGCGAGCAGCAAGGAGAATAGCAGATAGCCGGAATAGGTGAACGGCCGGAGCAGCAGGTACAGCCCTGCAAGCGCATACAGCACGCCGTTCACCACGTCGCCGCCGACGAGAAACGGCTTGCGCGGCAGCCGATCCATCAACGGCGCGGCGACAAGCGGGATCAGAAAGCTCGGCAGCACTTCGATCGCAATCAGCAGCGCCGCGGCCAATGTGCTTCCTGTCTCGTCGTAGACGAGAAACGAGAGCGCAAAGCGTCCCGCGATGCCGCCTGCCGCGCCGAGCACTGTCGCAGCGGTCACAAGCGTGAAGTTCCGCGTCCAAAGCGTTTTTTTCATGTCATCACATCCTCTATCCTGATTGTAACAGGACAGAGAAAATGAAAAAAGTCGCTTGTTTTGGGAAAATCCATCAAAAAACAAGCGGATCAATTGATGTTAAGCGTGATATGCAGGAAAAATTTGAAGAAGCTCGCAGGCTTGCTTGTACTGGCGGTTGGCGGTGTACCATTCCAGAACCCAGGGCAGGTGAAATTCGGCGTAGCCGCTTGGCAGCTCGCGCCGAATGCGCGCAAATGTATCGAGCAGCAGCGCGCCATAGGCCGGGGAGCGCAGATAGTCCGGATGCTCCAGCCGCCAGCGAACCGGCGCGCAGAGTGCGTCGAGCAGCGCGGCGTCAAACGCAGTGGGTGCGTTGGGCACGCACGCCAGCGCCGCGCGCGCCTCCTCCAGCTTCCCGAGTTTTTCGCAGCAGATGGCCAGCTTGTGCAGCGAGAGCGCGCTGGGGGTCTCCAACGCAGAAAAATAGTCGTACGCCTCCTGCACACGACCCAGCTCCAGCGCGGTGGCGGCGAGATTATACTGGATGGTCTTTTGTGCTTCACCGTCGTCTACGGCGCGCGCCAGACGCTCTGCCATGCGTGCGTGCGTTTGCATACGGTCAAATTCACGCAGGCTGCTGTAGCAAATGACGATCATCATCTGGCAGTTGAGCATCAGAAACGCGCGCCCGTCGTCCGAAGCAAGAGCGTAGCCGCGCTGGAGCTGCTCAAGCGCTTTGGAATAGCTGCCGTGCGCATAGGCGTCCGCGCCGGCGGCGTGACAGGCCAGCGCGCACGGAAAAAGCCGTGTTGCCTCGTCATAGCGCTGGCTTAGCAGCAGCCAGAGCATCTGCTGCCGCTTGTCGAACGCGGAGACGAAAGCGTCCGCTGCCGCGGCCGGCGCTTGTGTCAGCCAGGCGCGCAGCAGCATGGCGTCAAGAAAGTACGGCCCTGCGGCCAGCGCATCGGCCCGCTCGGTCAGCGCGGCGCGGTACCCCGGCGCGCTCCGGGCGTCGCCGGAAAAGACCGCGTCATAGCACTGCTCGATCAGCGACCGATCTCGCTCTGCTGCTTCCTCTGCCGTCCAGTCCAGCCCGAGCCGGGCAAGCAGCAGACGCACCAGCTCCTCGCTCGCGCTGGCCTCGCCACGCTCGATTTTGGACAGATACGATACCGCGCAGATACCGCGGCAAAGTCCCTCCTGACTCCACGCGCGGCGGAGCCGCTCCTGCCGGATTTTAAGCCCGGCCAGCCGTGTGTTCATGCGTCCGCCTCCCGACCGTTTTTCTCATTGTAGCAGGAAACAAGCCGCCGTGCAAGAAAGACAGAGTGGAAAACGATGGTTGTTTTGCACACTAAGCTGTGTTATAATAGTTTTGTTGAGGGCAAATTGTAAGACTTTAAATAAAAAACAGCGGGAGGATGTGTCTATGTACCAGTTTATCGAAGAGAGATCCTGCGATTTTGCCGTCGCCGGCAGCGGCAGCGGTTTGGTGGCTGCGGTGCGCGCGGCGCTGGCTGGCAAAAAGGTCATTGTGCTCGAAAAGACCAAGCTGGTTGGAGGCGGCATGCTCTTTGCGAGCACCATGCGAACGTTCGGCAGCCGCTGGCAGGCTGAGCGCGGACTGCCCGACGTAACGGCGGACTACGCGCGTAAAATGCTTGATGATTGCTACTGGCGCATTGAGCCGAAGCTTGTCTCCAACACGCTCAAGGCGACGGGCGAGATGTTCGACTGGTTCTGCGACCTCAACCCCGGCGTGGCCGACGAGTTTTTTGTTGGACGCTATGTGTTTGACGATGAGACGGGTCCGCTCGGCCCGCAGTACGGCGGTCAGCACAACGGGTTCGGCAAAATGGTCGTCCAGAAGCTGTATGCGAAGTGCCCGGAGCTGGGTGTCGAGGTGCTGACCGAGCACAAGGTATGCGACTGCGAGGTCGAAAACGGCAAGATCACCGCGCTGATCGCTGAAACGCCGGCGGGCTTTGTCCGCATTGCCTGCAAGGCGTGCCTGATCGCGACCGGCGCTTGGGTGCGCAACCGGGAGATCACAGAGCGGGTCTGCCCCGGCTTTTTTGAAGTCGATATGGGCGAATCGCCGCACACGAACCCGGCCTACACGGGCGACGCGATCCCGCTGATGGAGAAGGTCGGCGCATTCATCGACTACGACAGCTTTTGCCTGCGGCTGATGGGGCCGCTGTACATGGTCAATAACCGCTCGTTCTCCGCGATGTCTGTCTCGCCGTATTCTATTTCCGTCAACTACAACGGCCGCCGCTACACCAGCGACCCGCTGATCGGCCACATGGATCAATTCGACGGCGGTCACGTCATTATGCAGCAGCCGAAGGGCTATGTGTTTGCGGTGTTTAGCGAGAACATACTGGAAAAGGCGTTTGAAAGCGGTGGCGGCGGCTACGAGATCGCCGATCCGCTGTTTGCGGGACTGAGCCTGCCAGATACGATGGAGGAGGTGCACGCCGACCTCGACGCGGCTGTGGCCAAGGGCGTCAAGGGCTGCTTTAAGGCGGATACGCTGGAGGAACTGGCTGAGAGGACGGGCATTGATCCGGACGGCCTGAAGGCAGAGATTGCCGAGTACAACGAATATTGCAGGAGCGGTTTCGACTGGGGATTCTACAAGCCGGCCGATACGCTTGTACCGCTGGAAAACGGCCCATATTATGCGGTCGGCGGCTTTATGGCGACCGACGGCGCATTCGGCGGCGTCAAGGTCAATGCCGACATGCAGGCGTACGCGAAGGACGGCGGCGTGGTCGAGGGGCTGTACGTCACAGGCGACTTCGCCTCGGGCCGCCACTACAACATGGGCGGTGTGAAGCGGCAGTTCATCAATGATATGAACTGGGCGCTCGCCGGCAGCTATATCGTTGGCGACCGCGTTGTCAAATATCTTGATTCTATCCAATAAACGGTATGGCGCGGAAAATTTCCGCGCCATATTTTTCGCATCCATCCAATAAAACGGGCGCCGGGATCGTCATAAAGAGTGAAGGGAGGCGGAGACATGACAAATGAGGAGCTTTCCGGGCAGCTCGTGAGCCTGCGCGCCGGACAGATAGACGCGCTGGAGGAAATCTATCAGGAGCTGCGCACGCCTGTGATGACGGTCGTCTTTCGCGTGGTGCGAAGCCGGGAGCTGGCGGAGGATCTGACGCAGGAGGTGTTCCTCCGGCTCTATCGCTCGCCGCCGGGCGCGGAGGTGCACAGTCCGCGCGCCTGGGTGTTCCGCTCGGCACACAATCTGGCGCTCGACGCGCTGCGCCGTCCCGGCTCGGAGGAACTGCCGGAAACGGCAGTCGTAGACTTTGCAGACAGTGCGGACATGCGGCTCGATGTGGAGGCGGCGCTCGGCCGCCTGGACGAGCGCGACCGCGTTATTGTGACGCTGCACCTGAATGCGGGTCTGCGCTTTCGTGAGATCGCACAGGCGATGGATATGCCGCTCGGCACGGTGCTCTGGCGCTATTCGCGCGCAACAGAGCGCCTGCGGGCGTCACTCGATGGAGGTGCGGAATGAAAAAATTTCAAAAACTGAGCCTTTTGCTGGCGCTGGTACTCTTGCTCGCCGTTCCGGCGGCTGCCGCGCAGTATAGCAGCGCGTATGATCTGTTTGTGAGCTGGGAGCAGAATGGCTACCCCGATTTTGTGGCGGGCGTGTACAGCGTGGACGGCGGTTCGATGCTGGCGATCCAGCTCGTGGCGGGCTGCGAGGATCAGGCGGATACGCTGCGGGCGATGGTCGACGGGGAACTGACGATCGAGTTCGGCGCGGCCTACAGCTACAGTGAGCTGCAGCGGATCAATGAGGAGATCGTAGAGCAATATCTGGGCGACGGCGCGGTCTTCTCCTGCGGCATCGGCTGGATGAGCGTGGACGGCGAGGTCATCGGCTTTGGCGAAAGTGGGACAGAATCCCGCGTCACAGTCGGCGTCAAGGCCGAGCGCGCGCAGGAATATGCTGCAATGTTCTACGAGAAATACGGCGGCGCGGTTGTGGTCGAGAGCAGCGAGGGCATCGTCGTTGACTCCACGGCGGCAATGGAGGAATTGGCGCTGGATGCGGGTCATACGAATCGTCGAACCGTGGGATATGTTGTGTTGGCGCTGCTCCTCTTGACGTTGACGGCGGGGACTGTGTGGCTGCGCGGCAGAAGGCGGCTTGTGGTACAGACGGCGGACGGACGCACGGTGACGGCGAGCCGTATGAGCCGCCGTGCAGTCTGTGACGCCGTCCGGCGCAGCGAGGTCGAGCCGGCGCGCGGCTTTGAAGACTTGAAAACCAAATTATAAGGCAACGATGCCGCCCACCGGCGTTCCGGTGGGCGGCAAATTTTACGCCTGCTTGCTCCACGCCTCGTAGCGTGCTTCGACTTTTTTCCCGTCCGGGTTGGGGAATACGCGGCAGAGCAGGCCGCGGAGCTGATAGGCGCCGCCGACCGGATCGCACGGCGGCGCGCCGGCGGTGAGCACGTTTGCGTTTGAGAGCGCCCAGTCATAGTCCGGCGCGCCGGCCTCCGGATACCACCAGCCCATCTCGCAGTTGACCACGCGCGGGTCGATCTCTGGTTCAAGGTGGGCGCGCTGCGTGATCTTCCCACGCGCCGTCTCGATCCAGATCCAGTCGCCCTCTGCGATGCCGGCGGCCTTCGCAGTGTCGGGGTGAAGCGTCACAGTGGGCAGCGGCGCGAGCCGCCGCAGCGAGCGGATCTGGCGGTTGTTGGAGATGAAATACGGCTGGAGCCGGCTGCCGGTCGTCAGCACCAGCGGGTAACGCTCAAGCAGATCGGGGCGGCTGACGGGGCTTTCCGGAAGCTCGTTCCAACACGGGAGCGGGTCCTGGCCGGCGTTGGCCATCGCATGCGACCACAGCTCGAATTTGCCGGACGGCGTGCGGAAGCCGCCGCGTGTTTTGTAGTTGTAATAGGTACGCTCCGGCACGACGTAGCCGAGCTGTGCGAACGCATCGAAGTCCATCCCGGCGTATTCCGGGCGGCGGCGGCCCATCTCGGCGAGCTGACCGTCGAGGATCTCCCGCTGGCTGGATGCGCCGTAGTCAAGCCCCATGCGCTGGCACAGCTCGAGAAAGAAATCCTCGTCGGATTTGCATTCGCCGACTTGTACGGCCTTGCGCATACACAGCGCGGCCTGGTCGCCGAATTCCGGCATGCAGTAGACGCTGTCGACCTCCGGCCAGAGCGCCGCAGGCAGCACGATATCCGCCAGCTCGGCGGTCGGCGTCAGGAAAAAGTCCATATAGACGAAGTAGTCCAGCGCTTTCAGGCACTCATATGAGTGCAGGCTGTCCGGCACGGAGAGCAGCGTATTGTTCGCGTTTGAGAACAGGCCGCGGATCTGATAGGGCTTGCCGGTGCGGATGGCGTCGAGCGTCAGCCACGGGTGGCCAAACAGCTTGGGCGACATGGTGCCGTCGTTGAGCGGATAGCCGCCCGTGATGCACTTTTTTGCCATCTCGGGCGAGAGCCGGTCGAACAGCGGATCGGCGGTCGGCGCGATCTCCTTGCTCTCGACAAAGCCGCCGGGAACGTCGTAGTTGCCGGTCAGCGCCGGGATCATGTAGATGGCGCGGCAGGTCTGGATGGCATTGGTGCTCTGCTCGACGCCGGTGCCCCACTCAAGGGAGAACGGCTTGACGGAGGCGAGCAGCCGCGCGGCTTTGACGATCTTCTCCTGCGGCACCCAGGTGATCTCACTGACGCGGCGCAGGTCGTATTCGGCGCAGCGGGCTTTCAGCGCGTCAAAGCCATATGTCCAGTTTTCGACGAAGTCATGGTCATAGAGGTCTTCGGTGATCAGCGCGTTCAGGATGCCGAGCGCCAGCGCGCCGTCGGTGCCGGGGCGCAGACGCAGCCAGACGTCCGCCTTCTTGGCCAGCTCGGTCGGCTGCGGATCGACGACGATGAGGTGTACGCCGCGCTTTGCCGCGTCCTTGATATGCCACTGCAGCTCGCCGTCTGCGCCGCTCACCGCCGGGTTTGCGCCCCAGACGAGGATGCCGGCGGGCAGGACGTCGCCGTAATAGTCGACGCCGGCGAACAGACCTGCGGTGAATTCGCCCGCATTTTTGCGTGGACCGAGACAGATCAGCGCACCGGACGAGGTCGCATTCGGCGTACCAAGTACGTTGCCAAAGCGCCAGAACTGCGCCAGATGGTGCCGTCCTGTGCCGGAGATGATGGCGACAGATTCCTTGCCATAGTCGCGCATCAGCCCGCCGATGTTTTTGGCGATCTCGTCGTAGGCCGTCTCCCAACTGATGCGCTCCCACTTGCCCGAACCGCGCGCGCCGGCACGGCGCAGCGGATGGGTGAGCCGATCCGGGTGGTACATTTGCTCGATGATACTCATGCCCTTGACACAGGCATGGCCGTGATTCAGCGGCCCGTCCGGATCGGGACGCACGCGGACGACGCGGCCGTCCTCCACCGTCAGGATGTGCATGCAGCCGCCGTGGCAGCCGCGGCAGGCTGCTTTGAACTCGGTAGTAGCCAAGACGATCAGCTCCTTTGCTGCCATGGTATCGGATTTATGAGAAAAAGTCAATTGCGTACAGGCGCTCGGCGTGATAAGATACACTCGCGAGGTGCAGCGATGGAAAAATCGGTTTTGATTGCAAAATACGCGCAGACGGACGAGGATAAGCTCCTCTTTGCACGGGTATTGGATAAAATGGCAGCGGCGGAGCGGAAATGCATTCCGGCTGCGACATGTTTTCTGACGGATCGGGAGCAGGTGCTGGCGGAGCGGATGCTGCGCGCGGCGGGGTGCGCCGCGTTTACATTCTTCGGCGGCACGCCGCAGGCGGAACGCACCGTGTGCTGCTTCCTGCCGGAGTATCTGGATGAGAGCTGGCTGATGGGAGACGACGGGCCGATCGCCGCGGTGCGCGCCGTGTTCCGTCCGGAGGACAAGCTGACCCACCGCGATCTGTTCGGCTCGCTGATGGGCAGCGGCATCAAGCGCGAGACGGTCGGCGACATCTATGTCGATGCGGGTCGGTGTGATTTTCTGGTGTTGCGTGAGATCCTGCCCTATGTGCTGCAGAACCTGACCTCTGCCGGGCGGACGCATCTGACGCTTGCGCCGCTCGCGCTCGAAGCGCTCCAGGCGCCGCCGCCGAAGGTAGTCGAAAAGCGTGAGAGTATTTCCGCGCTCCGGCTCGATAGCGTTGTGGCTGCGGGCTGTAATCTGAGCCGTTCTGCCGCCGCAGAGCTGATCCGACGCGGCGCGGTGACGCTCGACCATCTGCTGTGCGACAAGCCGGACAGAGCCGTCACGCCGGGCGGCGTGATCACGGTGCGCGGGCAGGGGAAGCTGCGCCTGGCCAGCGTGGATGGCACGACGCGCAAGGGGCGAACGGCTGTGACCATTCAAAAATATCTGTGAGGGATCGCTATGATTGACCAGGAAAAGATCGACCGTATCAATGAGCTGGCGCACAAGGCCAAGGCGGAGGGCTTGACCGAGGCGGAGACGGCAGAGCGCGACGCGCTGCGGAAGGAGTATATCGCGGCGGTGCGCGCGAGCCTGACCGGCCAGCTTGACAACACCTATATCGTGGACAAAAAGGGGAAGCACAAGCTGAAGAAAAAAGAGGGCTTTCGATAAGTGACGTGCCTGCCTCGCCGGTGCGCTCCAAAACGGCCGTGAGAAAAGGACGAACCATAAAAAACGCCCGCATCCAACCGGATGCGGGCGTTCGTTGTTCTCAGGCGGTCTTGCGCTTCTTGAGATAGTTGTTGATGTAGAGCATCAGGAACACGGGGATGACCGCAGTGACAGCGCCCATGATAAAAGTGGGCATGATGCCGACAGCAGTGCCGGCGTCGACATTGACGGAGGCCTTGATGACGCTGTTCGCAATGAAGTTGAAGAAGATCGAGCTGAAGCCAAGCGCGAGCATGGCCACGCCATAGTTTGTGCCGGAGTTCTTCGGCCCGAACAGGTCGGTGCACAGCGCGGCGTTTATCGCGGAAGGGCCGCCGTAGGCGAACGCGATCAGCGCAATGGTCACGAAGTAGCCATAGCCAGTGATAAATGTCATCAGGATGGCGCCGACCAGGGTGATGGCACAGAGCACGTACATCGTGATCGAGCGGCCGAGCTTGTCGGACAGCGTGGCCATGATGAGACGGCCGGCGGCGTTGGTGATGCCGGTGAAGGAGACACAGAACACGGCGGCGCTCGTCGTCAGACCGCGGACGATGCCAAGGTTCTTGATCAGCGGCACGCACAGATTCCAGGTGCCGTTGATGAAGAAGATCGAGAAGAACAGCGCCCAGAAAACGGGCTTTTTAAGGGACTGGCCGAGCGTGTAGTTGACTGCGCCGGAGACGGCCGCCTTCGGCAGATTCAGCTTGGCCAGATAGACTTCATCCGGCAGAGAGATGAAGCAGCAGGCAATGAGACCCAGCACGGCGAACACACCGGCCAGGATCAGAAACACCGGGGTGAAGTCCACAACGCCGGCGGCGTCGCGGAACGCGTTCATCAGCACCGTGGACAGCGGCGTAAAGATGACTGTGGACAGGCCGAAGGCACTGCACGCAAGACCAGAGGCCAAGCCGCGCTTGTGCGGCAGCCACTTCTGGATGCAGGAGATGCACGCGCCATAGGCAAAGCCGGAGCCGAGACCGGCCATCACGGCGTAGGTCACGTTCAGCAGGCCGATGGTAGACGGCGTGAGCAGCGCAGTCAGACCGACGCCGAGAGAGAACAGAATGACGCCCAGAATGCAGGTGAGCTTCGGCCCCTTCTTGTCATTCAGGAAACCGCCGATCAAGTTGCCGAAGACAAAGGCGAAAATCATATACGAGGAGACCATGCCGGCCGCACTGTCGCTCCACTGGAAGGACTTGACGATGTCGGCGCGCAGCGCACTCCAAAGATAGAGAATACCGACGCAGAGCTGCACGACCAGAGCGCCGACGATCGCAGGAAGACAGGATTTGGTTTTTTTCACGTTTTTCGCATTCCTTTCCATCGAGTCTGAGGAGAACCAAATAAGCTAACGCTAAATATAACACAATGCGCCTAAATTGTACAGACCCGAATCAACGAAATCAGATGGTTGCATAAAAATCTGCCCTGAGCCGATAATTGGATTTGTTCACAAACGCCGGGGCGCTTTGTTATGTATTCTGCCGTATTTTGGGCAGAAAAAGCCCCGCCGCCCAGACGGGCAGCGGGACGCAGGATAAAACGAGAAGTCAAAGAACACAGGGCAGTATGGCTGCCTGCGCCTGGAACCAGGAGCGGAGCAGATCGAAGAATTCACGCATCTGATCGCCGGCAATCAGCCAGACGAGCAGCGCCATACAGCCACCGAACAGACACACGGCCAGCACAAGCAGCAGATAGGCGCGGGCGAGGTTCTTGCGGCTTGCGTTCTTCGCGCCGCCCAGCGCCCAGATGATGGCGGTGATCAGGCCGACGACCGGCAGACAAAACAGGAGCAGCGCGACAAATGCACCATCAAAGCCGAGCAGACCGTTCGTGCCGTTATTCGCCGGAATCTGCGGCTCCAGTGTGGGGAGCGGATTGGAGTACAAAGCCGGCTCGTCCGGACGCGGCACCACGGGCTGGACTGGCTCGGCAAATGCCGGCTCGGTGAGCTTCGGCTCGGTAAACGCCGGCGCGACAGGTTCTGCAGCGGCCGCCGGCTCAGCGGAATACTCGGGAATGTACTCCGGCATCCCGGACATGGAATGGGGCTGCGCGGGAGCTGCCGGGGGATCGGCGGCGGCCGGCTCGGATGCGGCCTCCTCCGGCTGGTCGGGTTCGATGGTCGCGCCGCACTGGACGCAGAACCGGAACCCGTCGAGCAGAGCGGCACCGCATGATTTGCAGTACTTCATAAGACAAGTCCTCCCTTCGGCATATTGCATGCCGTCAATTTCTTTTGCTATTATCTATTATAATGGATTATAGGCCGCCTGACCAGACAAATCATGAAAAAAGCATGAATTTTTTCGGAAACCGGCAGATAAACCGGAAGATTCCGGTGGGGAATGAAAACACGTTCCTTGACGGAGGTCTGCGGATGTGATACTTTAAAACAATAGAAGAAGGGAGGGCGGGAGCGCATGCACGAAGAACACAAACATTATTTCAAATGGGGTCTGACCGCGTTCCTGACGCTGCTGGCTCTGCTGCTCGCAGTGATCATGCTGACGAATTTTTCGGGCGTTGTCAGCGCAGCGCGATCTCTGCTCCAAATCCTCGCGCCGATCCTCTATGGCATTGCATTTGCCTATCTGCTCAACCCGATCGTGAAGGCGGTGGAGCGGTACCTGTACCCGTTCCTGGAGAAGCGCGGCGTCTCCGCGCGCCGGGCGCGCAACGCGAGCCGCGCGGTCGGTATCATGGCCGCAATGGTGGTGGTGATCGCGCTGGTGTACGCATTTGTCGCCCTGCTTCTGCCGCAGCTTGTTTCGACCATCACAGGCATCGTGTCCAACCTGTCCGGCTACTATGAGACGGCGAAAAATTGGGTGCTGAAGCTGCTTGAGGATCAGCCGGAACTGAAGGGATATGCCGACACAGTGCTCGAGCGGTTTTATACCTGGCTGGAAAACTGGCTGGAGAATGACCTGCCCGGCGCGATTCAAACCGTTATGGTCACAGTGACGACCTCTGTGTTTTCGCTGGTCAAGGGTCTGATGATCGCCATCATTGGTCTCATTATTTCCATTTATATTCTCGCCTCGCGCGATAAATTTCTGGCGCAGTCGAAAAAAATTATTATCGCCGTCTTCCGGCCGGAGCGCGCCGACCGTATTATGGAGGTGGGGCGCCTCTGCAACCGGATCTTCGGCGGCTTCATCACAGGAAAGATCCTCGATTCTCTGATCATCGGTGTGCTCTGCTTCATCGGCATGAGCGTGCTGAAGCTGCCGTTCCCGCCGCTGATCGCGACGATCGTCGGCGTGACGAACGTCATCCCGTTTTTCGGCCCGTATATCGGCGCGATCCCGAGCGCGATCCTGATCCTGCTGGTCAGTCCGCTGCAGTGCTTCTATTTTATCGTGTTCATCCTGGTGCTCCAGCAGCTCGACGGCAACCTCATTGGGCCGCATATCCTCGGCGACGCGACGGGGCTGTCCGGCTTCTGGGTCGTCGTGTCGATCACGGTGGCGGGCAGCCTGTTCGGCTTCGCTGGCATGCTGTTTGGCGTGCCGGTGTTCGCGGTGCTCTACACGCTCATCACCGAGTGGGTCAACGAACGGCTGGAGCGCAAGGGGCATGCCACGCGGACGGCACGCTATTACGCGGTGCGATCTGTAGCTGAGCTGGACGCGGTGGATGAGCCGCCAGCGCCTGATCCGGAACCGCAGGAAAGTGAAATAACAGTTGAATAGAGACAACGCCCCTGCCCGTCTGGGCAGGGGTTTTTGCATATTGTGTACAGGCTGCGAATAGGATTCTTCCAGGAGATTCATAGCGGAGAGGTGGAAGAATGGACTACACAGCCAACAAAATTCTGCTGCGCGGCGAGCTTGCGCAGCTTCCCGCGTTTTCCCACGAGAACCACGGACGGCGGTTCTATGCGTTTCCGCTGCGCGTGGCGCGGCTGTCGGGCGCAGTGGATGTGCTCGACGTCATTGTGCCGGAGCAGACGCTTGAAACAGTGGATCTGTCCGGCGGGCAGATGGTCGAGGTGACCGGGCAGCTCCGGTCGTTCAACAACCGCATGGGCGTCGGGCGCAAGCTGATCATTTCCGTCTACTGCGAGCAGATGCGCGCGTGCGACGGCGAACCAGACAACCGCGTGCAGCTCGAAGGTGCGATCTGCAAGGCGCCGGTATTCCGGCGCACGCCGCTCGGCCGGGAGATCTGCGACGTGATGCTGGCGGTCAACCGGCAGTATCACCGTGCGGACTACCTGCCGTGCATTTTGTGGGGTCGGACGGCGCGCGAGGTGGCAGACCTGCCGGTCGGAACGCGTCTTACGGTGACGGGTCGGCTGCAGAGCCGGGAGTACATCAAGACACTTGAGACCGGCAGCGAGAAGCGCACGGCGTTCGAGGTCTCGGCCGTCTCGGCCGAGCAGGTCGGAGCCGCAGAGCCGGCAGAAGCGGTGTCGGGGACTTGACAAGGCGGCGCGCGGCGCGGTATCCTGACGGCAGGGGGCAATGCGGATGAGATTATTTATCGCGATCTGCCTGCCGGCGGAAGCGCGCCGCCGCCTGGCGCGCGCTGCGCGGGCGCTGATCGAGCGGGGCGGCGGCCGGGCGACACGAGAGGAGAATTTCCATCTGACGCTCGTGTTCCTTGGCGAGACGGAGAACCTCGACGGGGCGCAGCGTGCGCTGCACGCCGTACAGAGCGCGCCGTTTTCGCTGACGGTTTCCGGCCTGGGTCGGTTCGGCGACGTGTATTGGGCCGGCGTGGAGCCGTCGCCTGCGCTGACCGCGCTCCAAGCGCGGCTGGCCTGTGCGCTTGGAGCGGAAGGCTTTGCGCTGGAGCGGCGGCCGTTTACGCCGCATCTGACGCTTTGCCGCGGCTTTCGCCCGACGGCTGCGTTCGACCCGGAAAAGACGGCTCGCGCGATGGGCGCGCTGGAGTTCTCGGTCGATCGCATCTGCCTGATGCAGTCCCACCGGGTGCAGGGCGTCCTGACCTATACGGAGCTGACAGCGCAGCCGCTTCGGGCATAGACGATACCGCGGCTCCGTCTGGAGCCGCGGCTGTTTTTACCATTTGTTTTCGACCTTTTCCGCGAAGCCGGACATGCCGTCAACGGAAAGGCGTGTACCGTCATCCAGCACCGCCGTGCCGGAGAAGCGACCAAAGACCTGATGCTGGTCGCTTTTGAGCAGCTTGAAGTCAGTGCAGGCGGCGCGGTCGAGCACAGGGATGAACGCCATCTCGAAGCGACCGTCATCGCTGGTGAAGCGCCAGGGACTCATATAATCCTCTTTGCCGTCTTTTTCCGGGATATGGAACATGACCTGCGAGAGCTTGTGTGCTTTGCCGCCGTAGAAGAGCATGTTTTCCGTGGCCGCGGCGGTGTTGCCGAAGCCGTAGCCGATATTGAAGCCGAACGGCACGCCGCCGGCAAGGCCGGAGGCCGAGCCCCAGTACCAAATGTTATGATACGTCCAGACGCCGCGACCCCAGTCGAGCACGCCAAACGAGTCCGCCGGGTCGAATGGATAGACCTGATCGCCCAGCGTCACCGAGCCGGCGGCGCGCAGGCAGTTGATTTTTTGATTGTAATAGAAGTGGCCGGGCTTGTCGAATGGGGTGCAGATGACCATGGATTCGGCTGGCTCATCCGTCAGCGTCAGGCGCACGTCGATCGCCGCGCCCTCTAAGAAGTCGTCCATGTGGGCGAGCAGGATCCGCGCGTTGTCCGCGACGCGGAATGAGATGGAATAGCGCTTGCCCGCGCTGGCCGTCACACCGGCGGAAGAGGTCGCCGGCAGACCGGTGCGTCCCATCGGCAGGAGGCGCATCGGGCTTTTCGTCGTCTGCCACGGCGTGCCCTCAAAAGAGAGAAAGGAGATGGAGTCGAGCCCCATGTAGCTGTTGTCTGCCACGGTCAGCGCCACGCCATAGCGGCTGTTGCCGACATAGTAATAGTCCCATTCCTTCAGCCGGGTGAGACCGCCGTGAACCTTTTTGCGGTCGTAGACAGGCAGCAGGCGCTTTGCATAGCCCGGTTCGGTCAGGTTTCCCCGCTCGTCGAGCAGGGGGATCGCTTCTGTGATCTCATGCTGCATGGAATTTCCTCCTTTGTTTTTGGGTCTGCGCGGCGCGCTTTCTACCGCAGCAGGCGAACGAAATCGAACATCAAAAAAGAAGCTGAAATGCAGAAAAAACACCGCCAAATCAAGCAATTTGGCGGTGTTTTGATGGTGGAAACGGCCGGGCTCGAACCGACGACCCCTTGCGTGTGAAGCAAGTGCTCTCCCTGCTGAGCTACGCTTCCAAATGAATTCCTAGCTATTATAGCAGTCCTGCTTTAAAAAATCAACCTGAATTTTTCGTGCGGAAAGACATTTCCGGAAGACGCGCCGCATATACTGGCGGCAGAGGACTTGTTCCGGCTTGACATGCACGGTTGAAATCGGTATACTCAATACCGCATACCGTTTTAAACCGTTTCAAAGCCGCGCGGGCGACCCGGACGAGCGGGTCAGCCGCTTTTTTGCATTGGAGTGATACGATGGATATCCTGTTGGCCATTGCGCTGTTCCTGGTCGGCCTTGTCCTGATCGTCAAGGGCGGCGATCTGTTTGTGGACGCGGCTACCTGGATGGCGGAGGCGTCCGGCATTCCGAAGTTCATCGTGGGTGCGACGATCGTCTCACTTGCGACCACGCTGCCGGAGCTGCTCGTCTCGTCTATGGCGGCGGCGGAGCTCAAGACCGACATGGCGATCGGCAATGCGATCGGCTCGGTCACAGCTAATACGGGACTGATCCTGGCCGTTTCGCTGGTATTCATGCCAATGGCGATCCAGCGCAGCCAGATCGCAGTCAAAGGCGTGGTTCTGGTGCTCAGCACGCTGTTCCTATGGCTTCTGAGCAGCTCGGATGGGCTGTCGCTGCTCGAGTCTGTGGTGCTGCTGCTCCTGTTTGCCGCGTTTATCGCGGAGAATATCCACAGTGCATCGCAGGGCGGGGAGCCGTCAGAGCGGATCGCGGTGACGCGGTGGGATCTTGTCAAAAACATCGCGCTGTTTGCTGTCGGCGCGGTTGCGCTGGTCATCGGCTCAGATCTGCTGGTGGACAACGGTACGGTGATTGCCGTTGCGCTCGGCGTGCCGGAGCGCATCGTCGCCGTGACGATGATCGCGATCGGCACCTCGCTGCCGGAGCTGGTCACGGCGGTGACAGCGATCGCAAAAAAGCAGGGCTCGCTCTCAGTCGGCAACATTTTTGGTGCGAACATCATCGATATCACGATCATTCTTCCGCTGTGCGCGCTCATTTCGCACGGAACGCTGCCGGTCGCGGCAGAATCTGTCCGCATTGACATGCCGGCCTGCCTGATCGAGACGGCGATCGCCGTTGTGCCGACGCTGATCTTCAAGCGCTTTACGCGTCTTCAGGGTCTGCTGATGCTGGCCGTCTATGCGGCCTACCTTGCACTGACCGTATTTGGATAAAAACCGCGGCGTCCCGGACGGACGCCGCGGCTGTTTTATTCTTCTGCAAGCTGCTCGCCGAGCACATAGCCCAGGGTGAGCGCCATGCCGATGCTGATGCCGTTGGTCGGAGAGGTGTATTGTAGCGGGAAACGGCCGCCCGAGCAATTACCGGTCGCGTACAGGCCGGGGATCGGCTCAAAGGATGCGTCGACGCAGTTCTGCCGGCCGTTGACCTCCAGCCCGGCAAGCGATACCAAAGCCATGCCGGTCATCTTCGGTGCACCGAAGGCATAGAACGGCGGTTTCTCGATCGCATGGAGCATCGACGGATCCTTGGCATAATCACAGTCGACGCCCAGATGACACCAGTGGTTGTAGCGCTCGACTGATGCGAGGAAGTTCTGCTTACGTTCGCCGGTCAGGCCGAGGAAGTCTGCCAGGGTGTCGAGCGTGTCGGCGCAGTAGACGGTACAGCGACCCGAGGTGAAGCCCTCTGCGCCGGCGTTTCGTGCGCCGTCCATCACGGCGGCAAGGTCGCGCCGCATCTCCTCGCCCCAGTATTTCAGGTTGAAATGCGCGGCTGACTGGTGATAGAATGTCTGCTCCCAGTCGCCGGCCCAGACGGCGTAGAGATTGCCCTGCGGCTGGCGCGCACCCTGCGCGCCGGCGGCGGCAGGAACGCCGAAGGCCTCGTTGCAGTAGCGGTTGCCGTCGCGGTTGAGCCAGAGTGTGGCGAGCGTGCCGCCGGGTCCCATCGGAAGCGCGTGTGCGCCGCCCATGGCGCTGCGCGGGCCGACCTCGAGCCGTGCGCCGGCCCACAGACCCATGCGGATGCCGGAGCCGTCGCGTCCTGCCCCGCGGATGACGCAGCCGAGATTGACATCGGCAGCCTCAGTGCAGATGGCGCGAAGCATCTCCGGATCGCCGGAGCAGTCGCCCGCAGCTAGCACGACGCCGCGCGCGCCCATGCAGTGGAGAAGCTCGCCGTCCGCGCTCTGGCAGACGGCGCCGGTGACGCGCTGACCCTCGGTCAGCAGGCGGAGCGCCCGTGTGCCGTAGAGGATCTGCGCACCCGCAGTCTCAGCGGCGCGCAGCCCGGCGCGCATTGCGGTGCGCATCAGCTCGCCCGGCAGCTCCGCCGCGCCCGGATACGAGAGGAACGGGCCGATTCGGTTGGAATAGTCCGGCGCGAGGGGGAAGTTGAGCGGGAGGATCTGCGCCTGCTCCTCCTCCGACAGCGTGGAGATGAACCAGTCGAACGCCTCGCCGCTGCGCTGTGCGTAGTCGCGGATGAGGTCGGGCTGTGCACGGCCGGCGCATTGGAGCTGATAGCTCGCGATGAACTCGGTCGGGTCGTAGGCCGGGACGCCCTGCGACGCCTGCCAGCGCGAATTGAGGTGGCCAATGTCGAAACCGAAGGCGGTGTAGTGTGCTTCGGTCTGCGCCTCGACCAAAATCACGCGGAGCCCTTTTTCCTGCGCGCGGCGTGCGCAGGCCAGCCCGGCGTGACCCGCGCCGAGAACCACAAGGTCGGCTTCCAGAACGCGCGTGGGCGCGCTGGTCTCGGGCGCTTCCCCCAGCCAAGCCGGGATGGGAAGCTCGATGTGCTGTTCATGCGCAGAGGGCGCCTGCGTGCCAGGGCCGCCAAGCCTGCCGAATTGTTCGGGCATAGGGTATTCCTCCTTGTTCCGGCGCGGTTCGCGCCAGTTTGTTCCAATAAGCAGGATTATGATACCATTTGCCATGGATTCCGTCAAGCGCGGCCGCGCGGGAGGACTTGACTTTTCAGGAGCGGTGTGGTAATGCTATTACACGTAATAGAAGCGGGAGGGTCAATAGAGTGAACGAGCCGATGAAGGCGATCGCGCGCATCCGAAGCGAGTTCCCATCCAAGTTCGGGATCCCACGGCAGAGCGGACTGGTGGAGGAGCTGCGCGCGACGGTGGTATTCGAGCCGGAATTCCGCAATCCGGACGCGCTACGCGGCATAGAGGGTTTTTCCTACCTCTGGCTGATCTGGGAATTTTCTGAGGCGGCGCGCGGCGAATGGTCGCCGACGGTGCGTCCGCCGCGGCTCGGCGGGAACACACGCATGGGCGTGTTTGCCACGCGCTCGCCGTTCCGGCCGAACCCGATCGGGCTTTCCTCGGTGCGCCTTGAGGCGGTGGAGCAGGATCCGGAGCTGGGGACGGTGCTGCGCGTACGCGGCGCTGATCTGATGGACGGCACGCCGATTTTTGATATCAAGCCCTATGTGGCCTATGCCGACAGCCATCCGGATGCTGCCGGCGGCTTTACTGCGGGTGCAGACGAGCTTCTGCTGGAAGTCGTCTGTCCGGAGGAGCTGCTCGCGCCGCTCGCGCTCGACCGGCACGCTGCGCTGCGCGCGGTGCTCTCGCACGACCCGCGCCCGTCATACCAGCGCGATCCGGCGCGCGTCTATGGCATGGCCTTCGCCGGCTGCAATATCCGCTTCCGGGTAGAGGGAAAAACGCTCACGGTGCTGGAGGTGACCCGCGAGCAGGATGGAGAGATGGGGAGATCATGGGGATCTTAGAATTGCTTCTGCTGGCGGTCAGCCTGTCGATGGACGCGTTCGCGGTTTCGGTCTGCAAGGGGCTGGCGCTGCCGCGCGTGACGGGGCGGCAAACGTGCCTGGTCGGCGCGTGGTTCGGCGGCTTTCAGGTGCTGATGCCGGCGATCGGCTATTTTCTCGGCTCTGCGTTTGAACGGTATATCACAGCGTTTGATCATTGGATCGCGTTCGTGCTGCTTGTGTTCATCGGCGCCAATATGGTCAGGGAGTCGCGCGCGCCGGAGGAGGAGTGCACCGACGCGTCGCTGTCCTGGCGCGCGATGCTGCCGCTCGCCGTCGCAACGAGCATTGATGCGCTGGCTGTCGGCGTGACGTTCGCATTCCTGATCGACGACCCGGACGAGCTGGCGTTTGCGCTGGCGCTCATCGGCGTGACGACGTTTGCGCTGTCCGGCTTGGGCGTGCGGCTCGGGCACACGGTCGGCATGAAATACCGCGCCCGCGCGGAGCTGGCCGGCGGCGTCATCCTGATCCTGCTCGGGCTGAAGATCCTGCTCGAGCATCTGGGTGTTCTGGGATAATGAGGACGATTGACACGTTTTTGTTTCCATATTAAAATACATCATGACAGAACTGCCGGCGCGGCGCGCCGGCGGAACAGGAAAGAAGGAGCATTGTATGAGCGATTGCACGCATAACTGCAGCAACTGCGGCTCGGACTGCGCCGAGCGCACTGCGCCGGAGGATCTGCGCGTCGCGGCCAACGACTTGTCCTCGATCAAGAAGGTGATCGCGGTGGTCAGTGGCAAGGGCGGCGTGGGAAAATCAATGGTCACGTCGATGCTGGCCGTCGGCACGCGGCGCGAGGGGTTTGACACGGCGATCTTGGACGCGGACGTCACCGGCCCGTCGATCCCCAAGGCGTTCGGGTTGACAGACCCCGCGACCAGCTCAGAGCTTGGCATCAACCCGACCGAGACGAGAACCGGCGTCAAGGTCATGTCGGTCAACCTGCTGCTTGAGCATCCGGGCGATCCGGTCGTCTGGCGCGGCCCGGTCATCTCGGGCGTCGTCACGCAGTTCTGGACAGACGTGGTCTGGGGCGAGGTGGACTATATGTTCGTCGACATGCCGCCCGGCACCGGCGACGTGCCG
>CAZJBT010000010.1:0-23646 GCA_964544345.1 uncultured Oscillospiraceae bacterium | reverse complement strand
TCTACCGCAACGCCATCAACATCGGCTTTCCCATCCTCGAGTGCCCGGAGGCCGCTGCAGCTATCTCTGCAGGAGATCACGTCACGGTCGACACCGATTCCGGCGAGATCTACGATGAGACGACGGGCGAGACCTTCCACGCACGTCCGTTCCCGCCGTTTATCACTGAGATCATTGAAGCGGGCGGCCTGCTCAAGAGCCTGAAAGCGAGGGGTCTGTAATGGAGTTCAAAATCGCGCTCATCCGGGGCGACGGCATTGGCTCTGAGGTCGTCAATCAGGCGGTTCGCGTGATGGATCGCATCGGCGTCCGCTTCAACCATACATTCTATTATACGGATATTCTGATGGGCGGCTGCGCGACTGACGCTGTTGGCAAGTCCTATCCGGACGGTACGGCGGAGAAGTGCCGTGCGTGTGACGCTGTGCTGCTCGGCGCGGTCGGCGGCCCAAAGTGGGAAGGCGTGCCGGCCGAGCAGCGACCGGAGTCGGCGCTGCTCTCCATCCGCAAGGATCTTTCGCTCTATGCGAATTTGCGTCCGGCGACGCTTCGGCTCGCGCTCGCCTCGGCCAGTCCTCTAAAGAAGGAGACTGCTGAAAAGGGGATCGACCTTATGATGGTTCGCGAGCTGACCGGCGGCATCTATTTCGGCAAACGCAACCGCTATCAGACCATCGACCGAGGCGTCGAGTGTACCGACCTCATGGCCTACTCCGAGATGGAGATCGAGCGTATTGGCCGCCGCGCATTCGAGCTGGCGCGGCTCCGCCGTAAAAAGGTCACTTCTGTCGACAAGGCGAACGTGCTTGAAACGTCGCGGCTCTGGCGCAGCGTGATGCACCGCCTGGCGGATGAATATCCGGACGTTGAGTTCTCGGACATGCTGGTGGACAACTGCGCGATGCAGCTCGTGCGCGACCCGTCGCAATTCGATGTGGTGGTGACAGAGAACATGTTTGGCGACATTCTCTCGGACGAGGCATCCATGATCACTGGCTCCATCGGACTGCTCCCGTCTGCCTCGATCGGAGATGGCGCGCCGGGACTCTACGAGCCGATCCACGGCTCCGCGCCCGATATCGCTGGCCAGAACAAGGCAAATCCGATCGCGACGATCCTGTCTGCTGCCATGATGTTCCGCTATTCGTTCCATCTGCCGGACGAGTCGGACGCCATTGAGCACGCTGTTGACGCTGTGCTCGCTGAGGGATACCATACTGCGGATTTTGCCGGCCGCGGCGAGCCGATCGGTACCTCCGAAATGGGCGACCGTATTGTTGCAAAGCTCTAGTTTTTTCACAGAGTAAAACGCTCTGACCGCATTTTTGTGCGGTCAGAGTGTTCTTTTGCACTATTTTGCAAATTTTTAACTTTGTAATTTCAAATTTTTTTAAAAATCACAGATAATATAAAAGAATGCCTTGCATTTTTGCAAGACGTGTCCTATAATCAATGCGAATTAAAAAATGAAATGCATGAAGAAGAAAGGTTGGATTTCATGAAGCCATTGTCCCTTGTGGCGTCCGCGGTTCAGCCGTCGAGTACGCTTGCAATTGATGCGTTGTTCAAACAGATGAAGGCCGACGGCGTGGATGTCGTCGGTTTTGGTGCAGGTGAGCCGGATTTTCCGACGCCAGTCAACATCAAGCAGGCCGCGATCCGCGCGATTGAAGAAAACAAGACCAAGTACACCGCCGCATCCGGTATTGCAGAGTTGAAGCAGGCCGTATGCAAGCGTATGAAGGAAGACTGCGGGCTTGACTATGCGGAGCAAAACGTGTTTCTCTCCTCTGGCGCAAAGCATGTGGTCTATCTGGCGCTCCGCGCACTGCTCGACCCAGGCGATGAAGTGATCCTGCCGTCGCCGTTCTGGGTCAGCTATATTGAAATGATCCGTCTGGCCGGCGGAACGCCGGTCATCGTCGAGACGACCGAGGAAGAACAATTTAAGCTGACGCCCGAAAAACTCGAGGCTGCCATCACTGACCGAACCAAGTGTCTGGTGCTCAACAATCCCTCAAACCCGACCGGCATGGTCTATACGGAGAAGGAATTGCGCGCCCTCGCCGAGGTGACGCTGTGCCACGATCTGTATGTCGTCGCGGATGAGATCTATTATACGCTGGTCTATGACGACTGTAAATTCGTCTCCTTTGCTGCGCTCAGTGAAGAAATCAAGGAACGCACCATTATTATCAACGGCGTGTCCAAAGCATATGCGATGACCGGCTGGCGCATCGGCTACGCGCTGGCCAATCCGGAGATCATTGGTGTGATGAGCCGATATTGCAGCCATTCCACAGGCTCCGCATCTACTATTTCCCAGTGGGCGGCGGTCGAGGCGCTCTCTGGCCCTCAGGACGAGGTCGAGCGGATGCGGCAGGCGTTCGAGGAGCGCCGCAACTATCTGGTGGAGCGCATCAACGCGCTCGACGGTATCTCCTGCCTGAAGCCGCAGGGCGCGTTTTATGTGATGATGAATGTCAGCGGCCTGTATGGGAAGGAGCTGCATGGCAGCACGATCTCCAATGGCGACGAGTTTGCCGATCTGTTCCTAAGTAAGGGGCTGGTTGCTGTCGTGCCCGGCTCTGGTTTCTGGGCGCCGGATTATGTTCGCTGGAGCTATGCGACGTCCCTGGAACAGATCCATGAGGGCTGCGACCGCCTGGAAAAGTTCTTGAAAGGGTAGTAATTTCCGGCTAAATCGTGTATAATCAGCGTACTGTGACAAAATACGGTACGCTGATTTTATTTTGGAGGGATTGCAATGGCAACCAACGGCTACGAGAGCCCGCTTTCCTCGCGGTATGCCAGCGAAGAAATGCTCTACCTGTTCTCGCCCGACAAGAAGTTCACGACCTGGCATGAGCTTTGGATCGCACTGGCCAAGGCGGAGAAGAACCAGGGACTGAACATTACGCAGGAGCAGATCGACGAAATGGAAGCGCATAAAGATGAGATCGACTATCCACTTGCTGCGCAGAAGGAAAAGGAGCTGCGCCACGATGTGATGGCGCACATCCATGCCTACGGCACACATTGTCCAACGGCGATGCCGATCATTCATCTCGGTGCGACGAGCTGCTACGTCGGCGACAACACCGACATGATCCTGATGCGCGAGGGACTTAAGATCATCCGCTCGAAGCTGGTCAACCTGATTGACCGCCTCGCTGTATTTGCCGATCGCTATAAGGCGCTGCCGACGCTGGGCTATACGCATTTCCAGCCCGCGCAGATGACCACGGTCGGCAAACGCGCCAGTCTATGGCTGAATGATCTGCTGCTCGACCTGGAGGAGGTCGAGCACCGCATTGGCACGCTCAAGCTGCTCGGCTCCAAGGGCACGACCGGCACGCAGGCGAGCTTCCTTGAACTGTTCGACGGCGACAGTGAAAAGGTGCGCGCCGCGGAGGCTGAGATCGCGGCGGACTTTGGCTTTGACGACGTTGTGCCTGTCTCCGGCCAGACCTATTCGCGCAAGACCGACTCATTCGTGCTGAACACGCTCTCCGGCATCGCGCAGTCCGCTGGTAAATTCGCTACTGATCTGCGCCTGCTCGCCCATATGAAGGAGATCGAGGAGCCGTTTGAGACCTACCAGGTTGGTTCGTCGGCTATGCCCTACAAACGCAATCCGATGCGCTGCGAGCGCATTTGCTCGCTGGCACGTTATGTTATCTGCGATGCGCTGAACCCCGCCTTTACCTCGTATAACCAGTGGTTCGAGCGTACGCTTGATGACTCTGCAAATAAACGTATCTCGATTCCAGAGGCGTTCTTGGCAGTCGATGCAATCCTTAATATTTATCTGAATGTCGCGAGCGGCCTTGTCGTCTATCCGAAGGTCATTGAGAAGCATGTGATGGATGAGCTTCCATTTATGGCGACGGAAAACATTTTGATGGACGCCGTCCGTGCGGGAGGCGACCGGCAGAAGCTGCATGAGCGCATCCGCCAGCACGCCATCGCAGCCGGCAAGGCCGTGAAGGAGGAGGGGCGCGACAACGATATGATCGACCGGATCGCCGCCGACCCCGCCTTCGGTCTGACCAAGGAACAGATCCTGCAGAACCTGAAGCCGGAGGCCTACATCGGCTGCTGCCCGGAGCAGGTGACAAATCTGATCCAAACCTACGTCGAACCAATGCGGGAGAAGTACGCCGAGCTGCTGAGCAGCAGGGAATACGACCTGAAAGTTTGATTTGACAGATTGCGCGTGCCGCAATATAATGAACGCTGTGTGTGCACAAACAGACAGGCTGCACACGCAGGCAGGAGGAAGACGATCCAATGAAGAAAAGTGTTATTTCTGTCGTAGTGATCCTGGCGCTGACAGCGCTGTTTGTGGTCACTGCGCTGTGCGGTCTAAATCTCGGATTTTTTGAGATCCAGAGCGTCTCCGACGGCGTTCCGCTGGGTCTGGATTTGGTCGGCGGCGCCGAGATCACCTATGAAGCCGTCGGCGCAACTGATGCGGAGATCGCAGACGGCATGACCAGCGCCGTGGCGATGCTGCGCCAGCGCTGCAACGATCTCGGTTACACTGAAGCAAACGTCTACCGTTCCGGCGACCGTCAGATCGTGGTCGAGATCCCGGATGTCACCGACCTTGAAAGCGTGGTGCAGGATCTCGGAACAACGGCTGTCATTGAATTTCGCGACGCTGACGGCACCGTCTGGCTGACCGGTAGCGACATCAAGCAGGCTGTCTATGAGTACAGCCCTACCGACAGTTCCGGCCTTTCCACACACCATGTCAAGCTCGAGTTCAATGACGAAGGCACAGAGAAGTTCACCGCGGCTACGAAGTCGGTCGCAAACCGCTCTGGCAATGACAACTATCTCGATATCGTGATGGACGGCGAGTCCATCTCCACACCGTTTGTGAGTAAAGATGAATATGCTGCGACCGGTATCGCTTCGAGCACCGCAGTCATCACGCTCGGCTCGAATGCGACGGCGGAGTCCGCATCATACCTGGCCAGTATCATCACGGCCGGCCAGCTTCCGTTCTCGATGGAAAACGTCAAGCTCCAGTCGGTCGGTGCCAGCTTGGGTGAAAAGAGTTTGTCCACGAGCCTGCTCGCCGGTTTGATCGGTATCATCCTGGTCATGCTCTACATGATCGTGATGTACCGGATAATGGGCGTCGTTTCGTGCATTTCGCTCGTTATGTACGCGGCGCTGTTCTGCGCTGTGCTCTCGGTCGGTCATATTAACCTCAGCCTGCCGGGCATTGCCGGTATTATCCTGACCATCGGTATGGCGGTCGATGCAAACGTCGTCATCTACGAGCGTGTCCGCGAAGAGCTGCGCAGCGGTAAGACCTTGCGTGCGGCAGTCGACTCCGGCTATAAGCATGCGGTCACCGCCATCATCGATGCCAACATCACGACGCTGATTGCGGCAGTCGTGCTCTGGTGGCAGGGAACCGGTACCATCATCAGCTTCGCCAAGACGCTGCTGATCGGCGTCGTGCTGTCCATGATCATTATGCTGCTCGTGACCAAGATCCTCCTTCGAGCCTGTGTGGGGTTGAAGATCAAAAACCTCAAGGCCTATGGCGTTTAAGAAAGGGGGAGTTACAATGTTCCGAAACATGACATTCAGCTTCACCAAGCACTTCAAGATTTTCGCGATCATCTCCATCATTCTGGTCGTCACCGGCGTCGCCGGTCTGATCTGCCTGCCGTTCGGCGTGCAGTTATTCAACTTCGACATTGACTTCCTTGGTGGAACCACCATGCAGTTTGAGCTATACACCGATGTCGACCGCGCCGTGACTGACGATGTGGCAGATATCGTGCAGACGGTGAGCGGTATCAAGCCCTCGTCTGTCACCCGCGCGGGTGACAGCGGCACACAGGTCATCATCAAGTCCACCGAGATGGATTCTGCCACGCGCGACGCAGTCTTTGCCGCAGTTGCAGAGAAGTACGATATCCCGGAGGGCGAGAAGCCGATCAAGAGCGACTATGTCTCCGCCTCGGTCGGCGCAGACCTGCGCAACGCAGCCATCACAGCCTCCGTCGTGGCCGTCCTGCTGATTCTGGTCTATATCACGATCCGTTTTGAACTTAAGTCCGGCCTTGCGGCGGTCATTGCGCTGGTGCACGATATCCTCGTCATGCTCAGCATGTATATCATCTTCCGCATTCCGTTCAATATGAACTTCATCGCGGCTGCGTTAACGATCCTCGGCTACTCGATCAATGCGACGATCGTCGTCTTTGACCGCATCCGTGAGAATCGTAAGCTCGATGCAAAGAGCGAGTTTGGCGCCATCGTCGACCGCAGCATCGCACAGACGATGTCTCGCAGCATCAACACTACGGTCACGACACTGTTCCCGGTCGTCCTGCTGCTTGTTTTCGGCGTCAGCTCAGTGCGCAATTTTGCGCTGCCGCTGGCGATCGGCATTGTCTCCGGCTGCTATTCCTCGGTCTGCATTTCCGGCCCGATTTGGAACCTGCTGCATGGTAAAAAGAAGGCGGCGTAAGTCACCGTTTATTCCAGCGATCCAAGCCCCCAGCTGTCCATCTGGACAACCGGGGGCTTGTCATATCTTCCGCCGCCAGCCCATAAGCTGTATCGGAGTGATACAGATGAACCCTGACCTTGAACCCATCACACAAATCCTGCCGAGCGTCTTCCGCGAGGCGCTTTCCATGCTCGAACCGGATTGCCTTGAACGCCTTGAGGAGCTTCGCCTGCGCGCCGGACGACCCATGACCGCTGTCGTGGACGGGCGGGAAATAACGCTCTCCGTGCGGGGCAGTCCAGTCATGATACAGCCCGAGCATCTGCGCTCCATTGTTTCGGGCGCGTGCGGCCAATCGGTCTACAGCGCGAGCGAACCGATTGCGCAAGGCTATCTGACGCTGCGCGGCGGCCACCGGCTCGGCCTGTGCGGCACTGCGGTCTGCACGGGCGAAGAGATCGCCACGTTCCGCGACTTCTCCTCGCTGAACCTGCGCGTGGCGCGGTCTTGTCCTGGATGTGCGGACAAGATCGTGCAAGCGATCCGAGCCGAGCAGAATAGCGTTCTGATCATCGGCCCGCCTGGCAGTGGTAAGACGACTGTGCTGCGTGACCTGATCCGCCAGCTGTCCGATCGGCTCGGGCTGCGGGTCTCGCTGGCTGATGAACGCGGCGAGGTCGCCGCTGTTTTTGGCGGTCTCCCGCAGCTTGATATCGGACGGCACACCGACGTCCTGTCCGGCGCGGAAAAATCGCAGGCCATGATCCGCCTGCTGCGCTCGATGAATCCGCAGTTTCTGGCGGTTGACGAGATCAGTGCCGCACGCGACCTGGACGCGCTCCGGCGCGCCTGCTACTGCGGCATTCGACTCGCGGCGACCGCACACGCTTATGAGCGCAGCGAGCTTCTGACGCGCCCGCTTTACCGGGAGCTGATGCAGATGGGATTGTTTCATTATCTCGTGACACTCCGCGAAAACCGAACGCTGTCTGTGGAAAGGCTGGAGAACGTATGATCCGAACCATCGGCGCGATCCTAATCGCCGCAAGCGCCGCCTTTTGCGGGATTCGCTCCGCGGCGGCGGTACGCAGCGCGCACCAAACTCTGACTGAGCTGCAGAGCATACTCGAATTCATGGAAACTGAGATCCGGTTTCGGCTTCTTCCAGTGCCGGAGCTGCTTCGCAGCAGCGCTGGAAACTGCCGAACTGGCCTGCGGGAGCTGTTTTATTCCGCAGCCGCGCGGATGGAGCGCGATCCGACCTGCAGCGCGGAGCGCGCTTTCGCAGCGTCCAGAAGGCCTGACTCGCTGCCGCCTGAGGGATTTTCCATTCTCTGCACGCTGTCCCACTCGCTCGGACAAAGCGATATGGAGGGTCAAATGCGCGCTGTTGCGCTTGCAAAAGCTCAGCTTTCCCGATTGCTTGACGCGCTTTCGCGCGATCAGGAAGGTCGCTGTCGGAGCTATTGCGCGCTTGGCGTATGCGCAGGGTTGGCGATCGTCATTTTATTGATATAGGCGGTGCTGCATGGATATTGATCTGATTTTCAAAATTGCGGCAGTCGGGATAATCATATCGATCCTCAATCAGGTGCTCTCCCGATCAGGCCGCGAGGAGATGGCGACCTTGACGACGCTGGCTGGACTGGTCGTCGTTCTGATGATCGTGGTACAGGAGATCGCAGCGTTATTTGACATGGTAAAAACGCTGTTCAATTTTTAGATGGACACGCTGATTCGAGCAGCGGCAGCCGGTATCATCAGCGCGATCCTGATCGCAATTGTCAAGAAACAGAGCAGCGCACTGGCGCTGACGCTTTCGCTGGCCTGCTGCTGCCTGTTGGGCGCGAGCCTGCTTTCGCTGGCGCGTCCGCTTGTCACATTTGCCGACCAGCTCCGCGAGACGGCCGGCATGTCAAGCGCATTCCTGACGCCGCTGCTCAAAACGGTCGCCATTGGTCTGATCACTGAAATCGCTGCGTCGATTTGCACCGATACCGGCGAGAGTTCTCTTTCTCGCCTGATCCAACTATGCGGCGCAGCCGCGGCGCTCTATTGCGCGCTGCCGCTGATGCAGGCCGTGTTGGAGCTGGTGGAGTCTTTACTGGAGGGATAACATGCGGAAAGCCGCTCTGCTGCTGTGTCTGATCATCCTGCTGGCTGTGCCTGCCGCGGCCGAGGAGCTTTCGCTTTATGATACATCCGGTCTGGAGGAGGCTGCGCCTGACGATGTGCGGGATATGCTGGACAGCATCAGCCCGTTTGATTCTGGAAGCCTGTCGGAGGGCGCGTCTAATTTGCTCTCCGCTCTCGGAGAGCAGAGCGGCGGTGCGCTTCGCAGCGCAGTTCGCAGCGCTGCAACAGTTCTTGCTATCGTGCTGCTGTGCTCGCTGGTCGGCCAATTCGAGTTTTCTGTTCCGGCCAACGCGGTGGCCGTCGCCGGGGTGCTCGCCATTACCGCTGCCTGCGCCGGAAGTCTTCATGCTCTGATCTCTCTCGGCAGAGAGACGATGGATCAGGTGCAGGTCTTTTCCAACGTCCTGCTGCCTACGATGGCGGCGGCGACCGTGGCAGTCGGCGCAACCTCTGCCTCAACTGCCATCTATGCAGCCACGGTGCTTTTCTCCAATATCCTCATTAATCTCATTACGGTACTTCTTCTGCCGCTGGTATACGCGTACCTCGCCATCTGCGCGGCCGACGCCGCCATCGGTAACAGCACGCTGCGCCGTATGGCAGATCTGATTCGCTGGATCATTTCAAACGGCTTGAAATGGCTGCTGTTGGCCTATACCGCCTATATTACAGTGACGGGCGTCATCTCTGGTTCAGCAGACTCAGCCCAGATCCGGGCGGCCAAACTTGCTTTTTCCGGTGCAGTACCGGTCGTAGGCTCAATCATCGCTGACGCATCGGAGACTGTGCTGGTGAGCGCTGGATTGCTTCGAACCTCAGTCGGCGTGTTCGGCATGCTGGTGATCCTCGGCATCTGTGCGTATCCATTCCTGCGGCTCGGCGCACAGTATCTGGTGTTTAAGCTGGCTGCTGCGCTCTCCGCGGCCATCGGTGACAAACGTCTCGTCGGTATGATCGACGCCGTCTCAAGCGCGATGGGCTTCCTGCTCGCAATGACGGGTGCGGACGCATTGATACTGCTCATCTCCTGTGTCTGTTCCATGAAGGCGGTGAGCGTATGACAGATGCCATCCGCTCATATCTGCTTAGCGTTGTCGCTGTCTCGCTGCTCAGCGCGATCCTTCTCGCACTTGTCCCAAACGGCCCGATCCGACGCGCCGCGACCTTTGTCTGCGGTCTGATCCTGATCCTTGTCTGCCTGTCGCCATTCCGCACGCTGGATCTCAGCGCACTGGCACAGTCTATCTCGCGCCTGACTATGCAGGAGGACGCAGCGCGAACTGGCGTGCAAGTCAACAGCCGCGAGATAACGGCAGAACTCATAAAGCAAAAGTGTGAAGCATATATCTTGGACAAAGCCGCTTCCATGGGCTTACATCTGCAGGCAGAAGTCATTTTAGAAACTGACAGTGCATATCCCTATCCATCCTCCGTTCGCATCACAGGCGCGCTTACAGCAGAGCAGAAACGGGCGCTCGAGGCGTACATTGAAGCAAATCTGGCCGTTCCGGCGGCGTCACAGGAGTGGATCAACGAATGAAGCCAACGCTCTCTTTTCCCAAGCTGAAAGAGTTCGTATCCCGGCTCGGGAAGTATAAATACGCAATTCTGATTGCACTGCTGGGCGTGATATTGCTGCTCTGGCCGGCCGCCGAGCCGGAGGCCAAGGAGGATAGCCAGGCACCGCCCACCGTGCAGTCCGAGAGCGCGTTGGCGTCAGAGCTGGAGGCCGCCCTCGCGCAGATCGCAGGAGCGGGAAAAACAACGCTGGTGCTTAGCTGGCGCGATGACGGGGAGGTGGTCTATCAAACAGATGCCACAGTGTCGGAATCGGACGGCGCTGTCTCGACGGAGACAGCAACCGTAACCGTCCCATCCGGCTCGTCACAGCAGCAGGCGCTTGTCGTGCAGACCCGAAGCCCAACGTGTCTCGGCGCGCTGGTGGTCTGCGAAGGAGCGGATTCCGCTTCGGTTCGGCTGAGCATTGTGAGCGCGGTCACAGCGCTCACCGGCCTCGGTGCGGATCAGATTACGGTTGTCAAAATGAAGTCATAAAACAGGGAGGAACGAACCATGAAAATCTGGAAACGCAATGCGGTGATTGCGACGGTGCTTCTGTTTGTCTGCGCGGGCATCTACCTGAACTGGTCGTATAACAAGGGAGACGGCACGCCTGATCTGACGGAAACGCTCGACAGCGATCTTCTGATGGGTGATTCAACGCTTGTCAGCGATACAGACGACAGCGCGCTGCTCACTGCGGCCTACGAGAGCCTTGACGCGGTAACATCCATGGATGAATACTTCGCCGAAGTTCGCCTGAGTCGTCAGGAATCGCGTGACAGCGCCATCTCGACGCTCCAGGAGGCAATGGCATATGAAACGGACGGAAACGATGATGCCGCAGTCTCCAATGCATCTGCGGCACTCGAGGACGTCGTCGCCACTGCTCTGGCCGAGGCGCAGATCGAGAGCTTGATCATCGCCAAGGGCTATGCCGACTGTGTGGCGTATATGACCGATTCCGGCATTTCCATCGCAGTCGCCGCACCCGAAGAGGGGCTTGACGCTGCTGCCGTCGCACAGATCGCCGATATCGTGACGGCGCAGTCCGATTATTCCATTGCTGATATTCGCGTCATTCCCGTAAAATGATATTGTTTTTTTTCAGGAATGTGATACAATAATACGAAAGAAAAGGAGGCTCTTCCATGAGTGACAGCAAAGATTACATCACCAAGACGCAGGACTACGGCACCGTGAATATCTCCGAGGACGTCGTCGCATCGATCGCCGCGCTTGCCATTCTCGATGTGGAGGGGATTTGTGGCCTGACGAGCGGGCTTGGTTCCGTCCCGGCGGAGTCGCTTGCGAAGAAGGTTCTGACCAAGGGCATCCGTGTCAGCATGACTGACGACGCGATCAGCCTCGACTGCTGCGTGGTGCTGACCTATGGCTATCCTGTGATCGAGACGGCCTCCGCCGTTCAGGAAAAGGTGGCCAATGCGGTCGAGGGCATGACAGGTGTTTCGGTTCGCTCGGTCAACGTCAGCGTCTGCGGCGTTTCGCTTGCGAAATAACGACAAAAAGGCAAACCCTTTGCTGGCAACAAAGGGTTTCTTTTTTTGCATAAGCCCACGGATACGGAATCACAAATGATGGGGAAATCGGAGGAAGCTTTATGACACGTTCCAATGCGAGAGAGATCGCAGTCCATCTGCTGTTTGCGATGGACTATACCGGCCAGGCGCCGCAGGAGCTGATGGGTGAGTGGTTCGATCGCGACTACTACGCCGGTCTCGCGCAAGAGACGGCGGTCTATGCCGAGCGGCCGAACCAGAAGCAGTTGGGCTATATCAAAACCGTGCTGCTCGGCGTGACCGAGCGGAGAGAGGAGCTTGACGGCTATATTTCCGAGTACGCCGTCGGCTGGAATCTTTCGCGCATCTCCCGGCTTGCCAAGTGCATTATGCGCGTTGCGATGTATGAAAGTCTCTATGTCGACGATGTACCGACCGGCGTTGCGGTCAACGAAGCGGTCGAGCTGGCAAAAAAATACGAGGAAGAGAATACGATCCCGTTCATCAACGGTATTCTTGGTTCATTTTCCCGCCGCGGTGCGTCCGATCGGCCGGTGGATGCGCCGGAGACAGGCGAGGGCGCGCAGGAGCCTGACGCGACATGACCTGTCTCGCTTTTGACACCAGCAACTATACGACGTCGTGCGCCATATTCGGCGGCAGCGCGGCGTACAATGTGTCCCGGCTGCTCGACGTGCAGTCGGGGCAGCTTGGCTTGAGACAGAGCGACGCGCTCTTCGCACATGTTAAGCGCTTACCTGCGCTGACGCGCCAGCTCTCAGAGCGGCTTGTCGAGCCGATCAGCTCGATCGCCGCGAGCACGCGCCCGCGTGCGGTCGAGGGGTCGTATATGCCGTGCTTTTTGGCTGGTGCGTCGTTTGCCGAGTCCATAGCAAATCTGCTCCATGTGCCGTATTTTGCTGTCTCCCATCAGCAAGGGCATTTCGCTGCCGTACTATGGTCAGCGGGGAGGATGGAGCTGCTTGACCGGCCGTTTTTGTGCTGGCATCTTTCCGGCGGAACAACGGAGCTGCTGCTCGTCCGGACGTCGCCGCCGCTTTTTACCGCTGAAATCATTGGCGGCACGCGCGATCTCTCCGCAGGGCAGCTCATCGACCGGACTGGCAAGCTGCTCGGACTGTCTTTTCCGTCCGGCAAGGCGCTCGACGCGCTTGCTGATGCGGGCAGCGCATCCGCGTTCCATGTGAAAGTGGAAGATTGCAAATTCTCTCTGTCAGGGACGCAGAATCAGCTTGAGCGGCTCAAGGCCTCTGCTGCGCCGGATGCTGAAGTGGCACATGCGGCGATTGCCAGCGTCTGCGCGGCAGTGCGCATAGCGACCGAACAAGCGCTGAAGCAATTTCCGGGCTATCCTGTCGTGTGCTCGGGCGGCGTCAGTTCCAATTCCATGCTGCGCCAGGCGCTGGCTGAGTTTGATTCCGTCTTCGGCGCGCCGCAGTATTCCACGGACAACGCGATGGGCGTCGCGGTGCTCGGCCATCTGTTGGAGGAAAGCTGAATGGAACAGAACATCCTGGGAGTCAGCGAGGTCAACGAATACATTAAAACCATGTTCGATGGCGATCCATTGCTCGGCAGCATCTGTGTCCGCGGCGAGCTGAGCAACTATAAAGTCTATCCGTCCGGGCACCACTATTTCTCCATGAAGGATGCCTCTGGTGCGATCCGCTGCGTCATGTTCCGTTCAAGTGCGTCCCGGCTCCGATTTCAGCCGGAAAACGGCATGAAAGTGCTGGCTGCCGGCCGCATCACCGTGTTTCCTCGCGACGGGCAATATCAGCTTTACTGCAACAGCCTGATGCCGGATGGAGTCGGCGATCTGCACGTCGCGTTTGAGCAGCTAAAGCAGAAGCTCCACGCCGAGGGCTTATTCGACCCGGATGTAAAGAAACCGCTGCCGCGCTTTCCGCACCGGATCGCCATTATCACATCATCAGCCGGCGCGGCTGTCCGCGATATGCTGCGGATCCTGAGCAAGCGCTATCCGCTCTCGTGGGTCGCGATCCTGCCGGTACGCGTTCAGGGCGCCGAGGCACCCGCTGAGATCGCCGGCGCCATTCGCTATGCGAACCGCCATCAGATCGCCGACGTCATCATCACAGGCCGCGGCGGCGGATCCATCGAAGACCTCTGGGCCTTTAACGACGAGCGCGTCGCACGTGCCATCTACGCTTCGGAGATCCCGGTCGTCTCCGCCGTCGGTCATGAACCGGATGTCACCATTTCTGACTTTGTCGCCGATGTGCGCGCCGCTACGCCATCGAACGCAGCGGAACTGGTCGCGCCCGATCAGGCAGAGCTGCGGATGCAGCTTCGGCATCTTGAAAGCCGCATGATGGAGGCGCTTCTTCGCCGCACCAAGATCGCGCGCTCGCAGCTTGAACAGCTTGCAAAGAGCCGCATGCTTCAAAGCCCTGATTATCTGATCCAGGAGAAGCGGCAGCAGCTCGACTTTGCACAGCAGATGCTGTCCAATGCGTTTTCTTCGCTCGTCAATCAGAGAAGGCAGCGCTTTGTGCACATGAGCGCTGCGTTGGACGCACTCAGCCCACTCAAGGTGCTTGGCCGCGGCTTTGCGCTTGTGCGCGATGATTCCGGCATGCTCATCAAGCGTGCCGCTGACGCGAAGCGGGGACAGACGGTTCACATTACGCTTCACGAGGGCGAACTAGACGCTGCTGTTACAGCGATAAGGGAGGAACAGCTATGAACGAATCATCCAAGACCTTTGAACAGTCACTCGCGCGGCTCGAGGAGATCGTCCGCCTATTGGAAAAGGGCGATGCGCCGCTTTCTGATGCACTGAAGCTGTTTGAAGAGGGAACCAGTTTGGCACGCGGCTGCAATGAGCAGCTCAACGAGGCGGAGCTGCAAGTCGCAAAGTTGATGAAAGGAGCCGACGGAGAGCCAGTCGAGCTTCCGTTTGATGAAGATGCTTGAATTCAATGAAACTTTAAACAATTACTGTTCAAAAATCGATCAATTTCTCAGCGAACGCTTCACCGAGCGCTCGCTACCGCAGGATCGGCTGTTTGAGTCGATGCGCTATAGCCTGCTTTCCGGCGGGAAGCGGATCCGGCCAGTCCTCACACTCGAATTTTGCCGCATTTGCGGCGGCAGCACAGACGCGGCCATGCCGTTTGCCGCTGGCGTGGAAATGATCCACACCTATAGCCTGATCCATGACGATCTGCCGTGTATGGACAATGACGATTTCCGCCGCGGCCGGCCTACCAATCACCGCGCCTTTGGCGAAGCACCCGCGCTGCTGGCTGGCGATGCATTGCTCACTGCTGCGTTTTCTGAGGTCGCTGCAGCCGATCTCCCGGCTGAATGCATCTGCCGCGCCGTTCAGATCCTGTCCAGAGCCGCCGGCCCTTACGGCATGGTGGGCGGTCAGATGATGGATCTTGAGGGAGAGGATCGCGCACTCTCGGCCGAGTATATCACTGCGATTCATCGCCACAAGACCGGCGATATGATCGAGGCAGCCTGCCGGCTCGGCGTGATTGCCGCCGGCGGCGACGCAGTGATGGAGCATGCGGCGTCTGCCTTTGCCCGTTCGCTCGGCTTGGCCTTCCAGATACGCGACGATATGCTCGATGTCATCGGAGACGAGGAGAAGATCGGCCGCCCCACCGGCTCGGACAGCGCGAACGGAAAATCGACCTTTGCTACGTTCTATGGCATCCCGGCCTGTGCTGAAATGGTTCGCTCTGAAACCGAGCGCGCGAAGCAAGCCCTGGACGCCTTTTCGGATGCAGGCTTTCTCTCCGCGCTGGCCGATTTTCTGGCAGAGCGCGAGAAATAATTCGTACGCGCATGGTTTCCCTGTGCTGGAAGATAAAAAAGCATTGACAAAGACGCTGAGAGGTGATCTCAGCGTCTTTTCTTGCCGCAAGGAATGATTGAGACGCCATCGCCGAAATAGCTGGCCAGGCAGGGAGACCCCTTGCTCTGACCCATCATCTCTACCCGGCGAGTTCCGTATAAATATGCCCGCATTCTTTGTGCTTTTGTTGTAGTGGAAGAAGGGCGTCTCTCCGCCTTTCCAACTGAATTTTGAGCTGCTAAGCAATTCGATCGGCCACTTAACGTCCTTTTTACTATCTGCTTTCCCGACCTCGGCCGAATACCCACGAATATTCACTTGAATATTCAAATGGTTTATGTTAAAATACTCTTCAAGCGGCGCAGTATCCTAGTCAGAGCCGCCGGCTTCCAAGACGGGCCTAAAAATCCGTTGAAGGGCAAATCGATGAAGTCCCTGGTGCCTGCTTTTTTCGCCCAGATCAGGGTGGGTGCTGGGGGTTAAGGATTTCGGGCGCGTTCCAATGGCATGGAACTTCCGACCCGATCTCCGTGGAGACCTGTTCTTGTGCGAAGCGATGCGATCTTTTCGGTTCCAAGTGACTTCGTACGAAGCAGGGTGGAACCTGCATTGCGGTACAGCTTTGGTGCTGTGTGCAGAGTAGCCTGCCTTGCGTGGATGCGGCGGGATAGGGGAGCTACGCACATGCTGCCCATGGCCATGGGCAAGGGTGATATTCCCTTGAAACCGTATCTGCAAAAGAGGCTAAGAGCCGGAGGGCCTGCGGTGGAAATCACCTAGGCTGTCATTTTCTTGGGCGCAGAATGGATTACAGTGCGGACTAAGTGGCAATCGGGTACTGGGTCACGGCAACGCCCCGGCCGGAGCTTTAATGGGAAACCACCTGATCGGCAACGAGAGGCAGCTCCGGGAGAAAGTCAACCCGACCTAAGCCGTAAGATTAACATTCTGCGTTGCCGCTTCCTTTTCTTTCTCTGGAGGGAATCTGTTTTGAAATCCGACGAACCGTCACCTCGAAGTAAAAAGAAATCCTCCGGCGTTTTCCGGTGGATTATCACAGTTTTCTTTCTCACGATTTTTGTATCCGCGGTTTTTTCCTATGTCTCGAACGCGCTGCTCAGTGATGCGGAGATCGCGGTTGCTTTCCTCATTCTGTTCATCATTGTGTTCATCGGCATTCTGTTTGACGTGATCGGTGTAGCGGTCGCCGCAGCCGACGAACGTCCATTTCACTCTATGGCCGCGCGCAAGGTTCCCGAGGCTCCGGACGCACTCCGTCTGGTTCGCAATGCCGCGCGCGTCAGCTCGATCTGCAACGATGTAATCGGCGATATCTGCGGCGTTATCTCAGGTTCCGCTTCGGCCATCATTGCCGCCGAGCTTGTGGTGAACTTCACTCCGACCACCGGCACGATCATTCGGCTTCTTATGAGCGCGCTGGTCGCTGCACTGACTGTAGGCGGAAAGGCCTGCGGAAAGAGTATCGCCATGCGCGAGAGCACCAAGATCATCCATACCGCGGCAAAGGTGATTTGGTTTTTCCGTACGTTTCCACGTTCGGTTCGTCTGCTTTGGACGCGGAGGGAGCGCTCCGACCGGAGTGCTCAATAAGGTTGTGTTTGAATTTGTCTATTCTAGAAAGGATCCATTCGCATGCGGATCTCGCTGCACTCACAGAGGAAGAAGACCGCACGCTTTGTTTTGAACTGAGAAAATTTTTGATTGAGCGTGTTTCACAAACCGGCGGTCATTTGGCGTCAAACCTTGGTGTCGTTGAACTCACGGTAGCAATTCACAAGGTGTTTGACGTCGAGATCGACCGGCTTGTTTTTGATGTGGGGCATCAATCTTATGTGCATAAAATTCTGACCGGCCGTGCGGAACGGTTTTCCACATTGCGCCAGTACGGCGGTCTTTCTGGATTTCCGAAGCCGGCGGAGAGCGTCACAGACTCCTTTATCGCGGGTCATGCGTCCAATGCGGTATCTGCTGCGCTCGGCATGGCGCGAGCAAGATCGCTGCAGCAGCAAAACTACAGCGTCATCGCCCTGCTCGGCGACGGTGCGCTGACCGGCGGTCTGGCCTACGAGGGGCTGAACGACGCCGGCGCAAGCGGCGAGCCGTTGATCGTGATACTCAACGACAACGGCATGTCCATTTCCCGCAACGTCGGCGGCATTGCCCGTCATTTGGCACATATCCGGCTTAAAACCAGCTACTATGGACTGAAAAAGGCCTATCGGCGCTTTACCTCCGTCGCGCCGGGCGGACAGTATCTCTATCGGTTTACGCACCGGCTCAAACAGGGTCTGAAGAATTTTTTGTTTGACTCCACCATGTTTGAGGAGATGGGCTTTACCTATCTCGGCCCGGTCGATGGACACGACGTGTCCAAGCTCTGCTACCTGCTCAATCTGGCACGCGACCTGAAGTGCCCGGTCGTTCTGCATGTCACGACCCGGAAGGGAAAGGGCTTTTTCCCTGCGGAGCAGAATCCGAACCTGTTCCACGGCATTGGTCCTTTTGACCCCGACACTGGTGCGCAGTGCGCGCCGTCATGCGAAACGTTTTCATCCGTATTTGGCACGGAATTGACTCGGCTTGCCGCAGAGGACAAGCGTATTTGCGCTGTTTCTGCCGCCATGATCCCAGGCACTGGCCTGTCCAGCTTTGCTGAGACCTATCCGGATCGCTGCTTTGATGTCGGCATTGCCGAGGGGCACGCCGTCACCATGGCAGGCGGACTGGCCAAGCAGGGGATGCGGCCTGTTGTTGCGATTTATTCCACCTTCCTGCAGCGGGCATATGACATGCTGATCCATGATATCTCGCTGCTGCATCTGCATGTGGTATTTGCAGTTGACCGCGCCGGACTTGTCGGCGAGGACGGCGAGACGCATCAGGGCGCGTTTGATGTCGGATTTCTGCGCAGTGTGCCCGGTCTGACCGTGCTCTGCCCTGCGTGTCTTGACGAGCTGCGGCAGATGCTGCGCAGCGCGCTCTATGAGCTCGATGGCCCGGTCGCGATCCGCTATCCGCGCGGCGGTGCTCCGGGGTCTTTCCCCGCAGCACCCATCCTTTCTGAAATACAGGTTCCGGATCTGACACTGGTCAGCTATGGCCTGATCGCGCACCAGGCGTCAGCAGCAGTAGGTCTTCTTTTACAGGACGGTTTTCGCGTCGAGCTGATTTGTCTGACGCAGCTTGCACCGCTCGATTGTCGGCCGGTGCTCGAGTCGGTTCAAAAATCTGGCCGCCTTTTGGTTGCAGAGGATACTGCGGCCGCCGGCTGCATCGGCACAGAGCTGCTTGCCGCGCTCAGCCAGGCAGGAATCAACTGCAAAGCGCGCCTGCTCAATTTGGGTGACGGAATCGTTCGCCACGGCAGTGTACAGGCGCTTCAAGAAAGCCTGCATCTGGACGCGGCTGGTATTGCTGCGGAAGCAAGGGAGGTGCTGACGGATGCATGAAAAGGATCGCCTTGACGCAGTCCTTGTGGCCAGGGGTCTGCAGGAGAGCCGTGAAAAGGCGAAGGCCACTGTCATGAGCGGCCTGGTGTTTGTCAACGGGCAGCGGGTGGACAAGCCCGGTACCGCTGTCAGCATGGACGCAGAGATCGAGGTACGAGGCGCCGTCTGCCCCTATGTCAGCCGCGGCGGCTTGAAGCTGGAAAAGGCTCTGGCATTTTTCGGCGTTGATCCAACCGGCTTCATCTGCTCTGACTCCGGAGCATCGACAGGCGGCTTCACCGATTGTCTGCTGCAAAAAGGCGCAAAAAAGGTGTTTGCCATCGATGTCGGCTATGGCCAACTCGCCTGGTCGATCCGCAACGATCCGCGCGTGGTCGTGATGGAGCGAACCAACATCCGCCATGTAACGCCTGAGCAGATCGGCGAGCCGCTGGATCTCTCGGTGGTCGACGTATCGTTCATCTCGCTTCGCATTGTCTTGCCAGCCATCGCTGCACTGCTGAAACCGACTGGTCAGGTAGTTTGCCTCATCAAGCCGCAGTTTGAGGCCGGACGGGAGAAGGTCGGAAAAAAAGGGGTCGTTCGAGATCGGGAGACACATGAGGAAGTCTTGCGCGCATTTGTTGAAACAGCGCATCATCTCGGTTTTTCGGTTGCCGGTCTGACCTATTCGCCTGTCAAGGGGCCAGAGGGGAATATCGAATTTCTGGGTCATCTGTGTGCTGAGAAGCGCACGGAAGCCTCGATCGATCTTTCGGCGCTGGTAGCCGAAGCTCATCTCGCGCTGAAAGGATAACCGCCATGAAACACTTTGTTCTGACGCCCAATCCCTATCGGGATAAAGGCTTCCGCTGCGCACTGTATGCCGATCGCGTGCTGCGCAGCGCGGGTGCAGAGACAAAAATCTGTCTGCCGTTTGATATTGACCGCAGCTTTGAGCTGCCGTCCGGCGTCAAACTTCACGACCTGGACGCTTCTCTGCGCGCGTGCGACGCAATGATCTGCTTTGGCGGAGACGGTACTATTCTCCATGCGAGCAAGCAGGCTGTCCAATACCATGTGCCGATCCTCGGCGTCAATGTCGGCACGATGGGCTTTATTGCCGAACTGGAGTCCGGCGAGCTAGACCTGCTGCGGCGGCTGGTCACAGACCAATACTCGCTCGACCATCGGAAGATGCTCCATGCCGAGGTATGCCGCGGCGGTGTACGCATCTATTCCGATATCGCGCTCAACGATGCGGTCGTCACAAAGGGTGCAGTCGCTCGCGTATTGCAGATGAACGTGCTCTGCGATGGAGTGGAAGCCTACAGGCTCAGCGGCGACGGCGTTATCGTCGCCACCCCGACCGGTTCGACCGCTTACTCTATGTCTGCCGGCGGCCCGATCGTCGAACCGTTTGCTGACAATATTATCGTTACCCCCATCTGTGCCCATGTGCTGCAGGCAAAGTCCATCATTCTCTCCGGCAGCCGCACCGTGACGGTGCAGATTGGCAGCATCGGACGGAAGAATGCTTATCTCTCGGTCGACGGCGGCCGCGCTTTTCGGCTGAATGCCGGCGACCAGGTCGTAGTGACCATGTCAGATAAGCAGACCGACCTCATCCGAATCAAAAATACAAGTTTTTATCAGATCATCAATAAGAAATTTCGAGACAAGTGAGGGAATGCCATGAAATCTCAGCGACAGGCGCTTATCCTGGAAATCATCTCTGAGCTTGATATCGAGACGCAGGAGCAGCTTCTCGACGAGCTCGAACGACGCGGCTTTCACAGTACGCAGGCCACTATTTCAAGAGATATCAAGGAGCTGCGCCTACTTAAGGAGCTGACGGCGGCCGGCAGCTACCGCTATACCACAATCGCCAAGGATTCCGCCAGTTCCTTTACCACCAAGCTCAATACCATTTTCCGTGAGTGTGTCACTTCTTATGATTATGCGCAGAATATGGTCGTTGTCAAAACGCTTCCAGGTCTCGCATCGGCAGCCTGCTCCGCGGTCGACTCCATGCAGGCGCCTGCTGTGGTTGGCACACTGGCCGGCGACGATACGGCGCTCATCGTGATGCGTGATAATACGTCTGCAGCCGCGTTCTGTGCGGAGATCAAAAAACTGTTCGAGTAACCAGAAGGGGCGAATGGAATGCTTTCTGCGCTGCATATTGAGAATATCGCAGTCATTGAACAGGCGGATATTGATTTTGACCGCGGCTTCAACGTCCTGACCGGCGAGACCGGCGCAGGCAAATCCATCGTGATCGACGCCATCAGCGCGATCTTAGGCGAACGTGTCTCGCGCGATATGATCCGCACCGGCACCGACTGCGCGCGGGTGACTGGAGTATTTACCGGCGTACAGGAGCTGGAATGGTTCGAGCACAATGGGATCGACTGCCCGGACGGCGAGGTACAGATTCGTCGGGAAATTCGCTCTGACGGAAAATCCGTCTGCCGTGTCAATGGAACGCCGGTCACTGCAACTGTGCTGCGGCAGCTCGGTATCCGGCTCATCAACATCCACGGCCAGCATGACGCGCAGCAGCTTTTTGATGAGTCGACCCACCTTTACTATCTCGACGCGTTTGCGGGCAATCAGGCGCTGCGCAGCGCTTACCGCGAACAGTATGATGCGCTTTGTTCCATCCGCGCAGAAATGGCACGGTTCCAAATGGATGAGACTGAAAAACAGCGGCTAGCCGACCGGCTGCGCTATGAGATCAGCGAGATCGAAGCGGCCGACCTTCGTCCCGGCGAGGACACAGAGCTTTCCGCGCGGCGCAAGCTGCTGCAAAACGCCGAAAAACTGGTTTCCGGGCTGGATGGTTCAGTCACCGCGCTCTATGGTGATGATGACATGCAAGGCGCGGCAGATCTACTGAGCTGGGCGGAGCGGACGCTGGCCGGCATGACTGGTTACAGCGACCAGCTCGGTGCACTGCACGAGCGGCTCAACGAATTGGTCTACAATGCGCGCGATCTTGCAGAGGAGCTGCGGGATCTGCGCGATTCCTTTGAGTTTTCGGGTGATGAACTCGAGCAAATCGAGGCTCGGCTCGATATGATTCACCGTCTGCGGCGCAAATATGGCGCTGATGTCGAGACGATCCTGGCCTATTGCGAGCGGGCGCATGCTCAGCTCGACGAGATCGAGTTTTCTGACGAGCATCTTGCTAAGCTGCAAAAGAAAGAACATGCCGCGCAGAAAGCCGCGAGGGAGACTGCGCTTGCGCTGCGTGAGAGCCGATCGGCCGCCGCATCCGCGCTCTCCGACCGCATTTTGTCCGAGCTTCGCCAACTGGACATGCCGCGCGTACAGTTTCAGTGCGAGTTTTCCGAGACAGAGCTTGGTGCGGACGGTATGGATGCTGTGCGGTTTTTGATGTCCGCCAACGCGGGCGAATCGCTTCGGCCAATGAGCCGCGTCGCATCGGGCGGCGAGCTGGCACGCATCATGCTAGCCATGAAAAACGTGCTGGCTGAGCAGGACGAGGTGCAGACGCTGATCTTCGACGAGGTGGATGCCGGCGTCTCTGGCCGTGCTGCGCAGAAGGTGGCAGAAAAGCTCTTTGCTGTTGCGCAGAGCAAGCAGGTGCTGTGTGTCACCCATCTGCCGCAGCTCGCTGCCATGGCAGACACGCACTTCTCCGTGGAGAAGGAAGAACGCTGCGGCCGAACTTATACGCGTGTCGAACGCCTGAGCCGTGAACGACGTGTGCAGGAATTGGCGCGCCTGACCGGCGGCGCGGTTATTTCGCAGACGTTGCTGGGCAGCGCAGAGGAGCTGCTTGACAGCGCGGAAACACTGAAAAAAGGCCGTTGACAAACGCTTTCATTCATGCTAAGATTCCTACAATGCAAAGATGGGGACGAGTAACGCAGCAGTCTCAGTAAAGAGAACCCTCGGGTTGGTGTGACGGGGGAGTGAGCGCGGCGCGAATACACCCCGGAGCAGCTTCCTGAACGAAAAAGTAGGGTAAGACGGGTTCGCCCGATACTGCGAAAGAGTCCGACCAGACTTGCTAAGGCGTGCTTCGCGAGAAGTGCGCGAACCAGAGGTGGTACCGCGCTTTTATAATCAGCGCCCTCTGTTTCCGAAAGGGAACAGAGGGCTTTATATTTTGAAGGAGAAAGAACAATGACTCTTTACGAAGAACTGGTCGCCCGTGGCCTGATCGCGCAGATGACCGACGAGCAGGAGATTGCTGATCTCATCAACGCTGGAAAAGCGACGTTTTACATCGGCTTTGATTGCACGGCAGACAGCCTGACTGCCGGACACTTCATGGCGCTGACACTGATGAAGCGCCTGCAGCTCGCCGGTAACCGTCCGATCGCCCTGATCGGCGGCGGCACGACCATGATCGGCGACCCGTCCGGCCGTACCGACATGCGCAGGATGCTGACCAAAGAGGACATCGATCACAACGCCGACTGTTTCAAGCGGCAGATGCAGCGCTTTATCGATTTCAGTGAGGATAAGGCTATGATGCTCAATAATGCGGACTGGCTGCTGGATCTGAACTACGTCGAGCTTCTGCGCGAGGTCGGTGCTTGCTTCTCAGTTAACAATATGCTGCGTGCCGAGTGCTACAAGCAGCGGATGGAAAAAGGACTGTCGTTC